>CAZEKN010000006.1:0-21914 GCA_964512755.1 uncultured Desulfatibacillum sp.
GAACTGCAGCGGGTCGATCGCTTGAAGAATTGCCCGAACTGTGAGAGGATCATTTATTGGGACGAAGAGCAGAGCCGGTCGGAGTAATTCAGACGATCGCCGGTCCCAACTGACCGGAGGAAAGTCCGAACACCGCAGGGCAGGGTGCTCCATAACGTGGAGTCGTGGCGACACGAAGGAAAGTGCAACAGAAAGCAAACCGCCATCGGGTGCCGGCCGTTCAAAGCCGGCATCCGATGGCAAGGGTGAAACGGTGCGGTAAGAGCGCACCAGTTCCCCGGGCGACCGGGGAAGCTCGGCAAACCCCACCCGGTGCAAGACCAAATAGAGGGGCGTTCGAGGGTGGCCCGCCCAAGCCCCCGGGTAGGTTGCACGAGGTGCCGGGCAACCGGCATCCATAGAGGAATGATCGTCGCCTGCAAAGGGGCAACCCGATGCAGGAACAGAATTCGGCTTACGACTTACTCCGGCCGGCTTTGGCTCATCCCACCAACGAAAACGGAACCCGCCATGGCGGTATATGATTTTCGCCGGCGGATGGCTTTCATCCATCAGGAAGGCATGGATCAGCTTTCACCAACTCACCCGGAAACCGCCGGGCCTGCCCACGGCTCCAAATTTTCCGAGAAAATCGGTATTTTTTCGCACGATTTTCTAAAGTGCACGGTCTATCTCGCCGGCCTGTCCCCGAGCCATGCCCGTTTTACCCAGAAATTCTATTCGACGCTGGCTTCATCCTCGACGCTGCTGGAAGACTTTCTGGATTACCATGGTGCTAAGAACAACAAAGACTGGTATCTGTTTCGCGAATTGACCGCCGGCATGCGTCATATCGGCCTGGCCTCCAACTTTCAGAAGCATATCTCCAACCGATTGCGTTATTACGACCTGCCGGACAGCGCGGATTTCGAAAGCGAAGGCGAAGCGAGCTTGCGATTTCTCAACCAATGCCTCCAGAAGATGGCGCCGATGGCGTTAAATGAGGCCCAGCGGCTGGGGATCCGCCTGCCGGGGCATCGCTTTGAAGATGCCGATTTCCCCAGTATTCAGACGACCGACCTGCTGGAGTACGACATCGACGATGAGAACCGCCATCAACAGAAACAGAGCATCGTCAAGATCGCCAGCGAATTTCTCAACTTGGTACAGAACTTCGATCAGATCAAATTCTACGAGCGTTACAGCTATCAAGAGATTCTGGGGATCGTTCCAGACAAAGTGAATGAAGTCGAAGTGCGTCGCTACGAGATGCTGGTTCACAACCTGCAATCCTCCTTTGACACTTACGTGATTCACGGAGGGTTTCGCTTTGGGAACCGCAAGCTCAAGCAACTGCGCGGCTTTTTCTCCGTGGTGTTCCACCTTTTGCAGATGGTCGGCCGGCTGCTGCATTTCTACGAACGGCACCTCTATGAGGCTGGATACAAAAACACCTATAAGCGGGTCCAGGATGACCTGGCCATGGTCGTCTCCCCCGAACGCCTGCTCGACTGCACGATCAATTACGGCCTCTATTATGTCTGCCATTTCCTCGCGCTGGGCAAGGAGCACGCCCGGGTGATTCTCAACGAAAACATCGAGCGCGGACAGATTCGCGTAGGGGTTCCTCAGAAGCTCGGCTTCCACGCTCGGCCCAGCCTGCTGGTAGCTAAGATTGTTCAATATTATGGCGGCCAGGTCGAACTCGTCGTCGGGGACGACCGGTTTGACGCCAGCAGCGTGCTTGACATTCAATGGGCAGGCGGCAAGATTCAGAAGGAAAACCTGAAGGAAGTGGTCTTTGAAGGAGATGCCCGCACGCTCAAGGACATTGAAATCCTGGCCGCTGTCAATTACGGTGAAGATTTAATGGGCAAGGGGGTCCCCCTGCCGAAAGAGATCAAATACCTGAGGTGAAGCGGGGTTCGTCCGCCGGCCGGGCGACGACGCAAGTGCGGGGCTTGCGGCGGGCTTCGTTCAATTCAGCGCAGACATGGTTTACGCCATCATTGTCGCGGGGGGCCGGGGATCCCGGCTGGCCGGACCCATCGCCAAGCAATACCGCCAGTTGGCCGGCGTGCCGATTCTCACCCGCACCCTGCGGGTCTTTGACGGTTGCGGCGCCATCGATCGGATGGTCGTGGTGGTGCCGGCGGCGGACATCGATTTCGTGCGCGCGGCCATTCTGGAACCTGCCGCTCTGAGCAAGAACGTGGTCGTGGTGGCCGGGGGGCTGCAACGCCAGGATTCGGTTTTCAACGGCCTGGCGGCGGTCGCTCCGCAGGCTGCGCTGGTGGTGATCCACGACGCCGTCCGGCCGCTGGTGACGTGCGAAACGATCACGGCCTGCACCGATGCTGCTCGGCGCTATGGGGCCTGCGTTGCGGGGCTGCCAGTCTGGGACACCCTCAAGTGCATTTCGGATTCCGGTTGCATCGAAGCCACTCTACCGCGAGAGCATGTGTGGATGGCCCAGACCCCTCAGGCCTTCCGGGCCGACCTGCTCCGTGCCGCCCACGAACGCGCCCGACGTGAAGCGGTGCTGGGTACCGACGATGCTAGTCTGGTGGAGCGCATGGGTGCGATCGTCCACATGGTACCCGGCAGTCCCTGCAACATCAAGATCACCACCTCTAGGGATCTGGCTTTGGCCGAGGCACTGCTGGCCCTGGCCGAAGCAGAGCCTGAGCGCGTGCAGTGGTGACCGCAGCCGTGGCGCATTGACACCTTCCGGACGCGTTTTACATTTACCCATTTAAACCTTAAATTCATAGAAACCACCCGACGCGGATCGACGGCTGGACCAGAGGAGGTGTTGACATGCAAACCGTAAAAGGCACAGGCGAACAGGCCAGGGACATGGCCAGCGAGGCCTATCTGCGGCAGCTGCGCCAGACATTCGAGCAGCTGCCGAACGACATGCCGCTGCTGTTGTTCGTCGAGAAAGGTTCCGACGATGTATTCGCTCAGGCAACCCGGCAGGTGATTCGGGCGTTCCGCGAACTGAGCCCCCGGATCACGTTAAAGGAATACGATTTGTCTCACGAACTCGCCCGCCGGTACCAGATCACGAGCTCGCCGACGCTGCTGATCGCTCCGGGAAAATACGGCATCCGATGGCTGGGAGCCCCGATGGGCGAAGAAGCGCGGACGTTTCTCGAGATCTTGATTCTGGTCGGAATGGGAAGAAGCAACCTGAGCGAGCAGTCGGCTAAGGTGATCCGGCGCATCGACTCGCCGCGTCGGGTCAAAGTGTTCGTCAGCCCCACCTGCCCGTATTGCCCGCAGCAGGCGGTCAACGCGGTAAAGGCGGTCATCGAACTGCCGGAACAGGTGTCGCTGGAGATCATCGATATCCAATGCAAGCCCGAGCTGGCTAATCAGTATGCCGCCCAGAGCGTCCCGCAGGCTTTTGCCAACGACATCCTGATCGGTCAGGGCGCCCAGCCCGAAGAGGTATTCGCCCTGTCGCTCCAGAAATTGGAGCCGCAGACCCTTTTCATCCCGGAAAGCGATGCGGAGGAGGTGGAAACCGATTTGCTCATCGTTGGCGGCGGTCCGGCCGGCCTGACGGCGGGAATCTATGCCGTGCGCAGTGGTTTGAAGACTGCCGTCGTTGAACGCCAGGCTTTGGGCGGGCAGGTGGCCACCACACCGATTGTAGAAAACTACCCGGGGTTCACGTCGGTGGGAGGTAAGACCCTGGTCGACATCCTGGTGAGCCATGCGCTCCAGTATGTCCAGATTTTTCAGGGCGAAGGGGTGTTGGACGTGCACTACGGGTCGCCGATCATTGTACAGACCAGCCGTCGCAAGTTCTTAACCAAGACTGTCCTGCTGGCCACCGGGGCCAGCCACCGCCAGCTCAACGTGTCCGGGGAGGCGCGGCTCGCCGGCCGCGGGGTGAGCTATTGCAGCACCTGCGATGGACCCCTGTTCAAGGGCAAGCACGTGGTGATGGTCGGCGGGGGCAACAGCGCCGTAACGGAGGCCCTGCATCTTTTTCATATGGGGGTTCAGGTCACCCTGATTCATCGCCGCGATACCCTGAGGGCCCAGGAGGTTTTGGTTCGGCAACTCGCCGACAACCGGATCCACGTTCTCTGGAATACGGAGATCAGGGAAATCCGCGGCGAGGATCGGGTGCGGGAGCTCGTGCTGTTCGACAACACCACCCGGAAGACCTCGACCCTCCCGGCTGACGGCGTCTTTATCGCCATCGGCTACGAACCGGCCGTGGAACTGGCCGTGAAGATGGGGCTTGATCTGACGGAGGACGGCTATATCAAGCAGGACGGCCGCCATCGCACCCGCCAACCGGGCATCTACACGGCGGGGGATGTCGAGGGGGGCTATAAACAGATCGTGACCGCTTCCGGACAGGGTGCCGAAGCCGCTATGACCATATTCGAGGACCTGATCAACCCATACTGGCTGCAGACAAGGAAGGCGCTGCCGTGAGGCCGGCCACTGGAGAGGCCGAAAGATGATGCTGCGTCTTCCAAATCAAGACACGTCTCAGCGGCCGGCCTTTTCATCCGCATGAAAAGGAATGCCCCGGGCGCTGAGACGAGATCCACCGGGAGAGAGAGAGTCAGAGAGTCCTGCGGCGCCGGCCTCAGATGGCGTTCAGCCGCTCCGCCGCTGCACTGAGTGTCTCTTCCTTTTTGGCGAAGCAAAAGCGCAATACCTTGTGGTCGCCGCCGCGATGGTAGAAAACCGAAGGCGGGATGGCGGCGACGCCGTATTCCATCGTCAAGCGTCTGGCAAACTGCATTTCCGGTTCGTCCGAAACCTGGCTATAATCCAGCAGCTGGTAGTAGGTACCGTGGCAGGGCAGGGGGCGGAACCTGGAATTGCGGATCAGATCGAGGAACCGGTCGCGTTTCGCCTGGTAAAACGACGGAAGGCTCAGGTACCGTTGGCGGTCTTCCAGGAATTCGGCATACGCATACTGGATCGGGGTGTTGACCGCGAAGACCATATATTGGTGAATCTTGCGGAACTCCTCGGAAAGCGCACGGGGAGCGATGCAATATCCGACCTTCCAGCCGGTGGTATGGTAGGTTTTGGCGAACGAGTGGACCACGAAGCTGCGCTGTCTCAGTTCGGGATGGCGCGACATGCTTTGGTGGCTTAACCCGTCGAACACAATGTGTTCATACACCTCGTCGCTGAGAATGAGGACCGGATTGGGGCGCAGGATCTCTGCCAGGATCTCCAGGTCCTGCGCGCTGAGAACGGCACCGCTGGGATTGTGCGGGAAATTCAGTATGATCAAACGCGTTTTCGCATTAACCAGGCGCCCAAAGGCATTCCAGTCGATCCGATAGGAGGGAAAATCCAACGTGGCAAAGACCGGAACGCCGCCGTTCAACCGGACGATCGGAGCATAGCAGTCGTAGGCCGGTTCCACGAGGATGACCTCATCGCCGGGGTGCACCGTCGCCGTCACGGCCGTGTAGATAGCTTGCGTGCCGCCAGTGGTTACCGTGATTTCAGTTGCCGGATCATAGACCGCGTCATAGAGTTGGCGGGTTTTTGCGGCGATGATTTCCCGCAGCGCGTCGACCCCCTGCATGGGGGCATATTGGTTGTGACCTGAACGGATGTACTTGGCGACGAGGTCCTTCAACTCCGCGTGGGTATCAAAGTCTGGAAACCCCTGCGAGAGGTTGATGGCACCGTGCTGAAGGGCCAAGCGCGTCATTTCGGAGAAGATGGTTAAGCCGATTTCCGGAAGCTTGGAAGCGATGACCATGGTTGTTCGAATACCCCAGGCTAAAGAAAATAGTTGAACAGATCTGCAGCGCGCTCCGACATTAAAGGCATCTGTAAATAGGAGAAAAGACGATGGGTGTCAACACGAAGGCCACGTCAGCCTGGCGGCCGGCCGTTAAGGGTTGAGATGATGGAGCGGCGCAGCCATCACGAAAATCCGATGAGCATCCTGGGCGCGACGAGTGGGAATCGGTATCCGGACCGGCCACGGGTGGCAGTCGGAGCAATCGTCTTTAAGGGTGAGCGCATTTTGCTGGTCCAGCGGGGCAAGCCGCCAGCTGAAGGCTACTGGGCCATTCCCGGCGGCAGCGTCGAAATCGGGGAAAGCCTCCAGCAGGCCGCCCAGCGAGAAATTTTAGAAGAAACCGGCGTGAGCATCCACGCGCGCGAGCCGGTGTTCACGTTTGATATCATCGAAAAAGATGCGGATGGAAGCGTCCGGTTTCATTATGTCGTGGTGGACGTGATGGCGGATTACATGGAAGGAACCCTTCGTCCGGCCGGCGACGCCGCCGATGCGCGCTGGGTATCTTCAGGAGAATTGTCCCGGATGAAAGTCAGTCCTGCCACCCTTGATTTGCTTAAGGAACGATTTCATTTCGGGATTTGAAAGGTCCGGCGGGTTTTCCACCGCGTCTCATTCCTGACCCAGTTCGATTTCAACGCGGCGATTCTGTTGCCGGCCCTCCGGAGTGTCGTTGGAAGCAATGGGGCTTTTGGGGCCTAACCCCACCGCATCCATGTTCGCCGCGTTGACGCCTTTTCCCGCCAGATAGCTCTTGATCGAGTTGGCCCGAAACTGGGAAACACTGATGTTGTAAGTAATAGACCCGATCGAATCTGTGTACCCCCGTATGCTGGCCTTTGCGTCCCGGTTCGATTTAAGAAACAGCGCGATCTGATCCAATGCCGCGAGGGCTTGCGGGGTGAGATCGTTCGAATTGTAGGGAAAGAAGATGATCACCCGTCCCCGGGCGAAGGGGTTGACGGCCAACGCCTCGGAGGAAACCGCCTCCGGTGGGCTTCCTGAGCCTGCAACGGCGACGGGCGGAATCGGCTTTGAAGCGGGCTGTCCATCCGAAGGCTCGCCGCCCTCCGCAGCCGCGGGAGGTTCGTCCGCTGCCGGTGCAGAGGACCGGCCCTTGTAGCTCTGCGGCGCAATGTCTTCCAACGACCACCGCTGGGATTCCGGAGACCGATACTGGTAAATCATCAGGCTGGTAAAACCCAAGAGGAGCAGGAAGACCAGTGCAGCCGGCAGCTTCCAGCTGATGGTTCGAGTCCAAACAGCCGGTGCATCCGCCGTTGACGCGGATGGAGTCGGATGGCTGCCGGAGCGGTCGGCACCCGCCGCTGCGGCGGTGTCGGGCAAGCGCAGTTCCTTTTCGCAATCCCGGATGAGGTTTTGGTCGATGGCTCTTGCCCCTCCGGCGTAACCCGTTAGTAACGCATGGTCGCAAATGATGTTAATCAGGCGCGGGTAGCCGCGCGAAAAGGCATGGATTTGCTGAATCGCCTCCGTCGTAAAAATCTCCCTGCGCGCTCCGGCGATATTCAGGCGGTGACGAATGTACAGCGGAGTTTCGGTTTCCCGCAGCGGTTCGATGTGGTAGCTGACCGTGATCCGTTGACGGACCGCCTTGCTGCGCTCATCCAACAGGATCCGATTAAACTCGGTTTGGCCGACAAAAAAAATGTTGATCAGCTTGCGGTTTTCAAGCTCAATATTCGACAGCAACCGGACCTGCTCGAGCATCTCCACGCTCAGCCGCTGCGCTTCGTCGATGATCAGCAACACTTTCTGGCGGTTGGAATACGCTTTGAGCAAGAACTGCTTGAACTCGATGAGAAAGTCCCCCTTGGAGGTGAAGCGGCGGTTCATGTGGAGTTCAGCTGCCAAGAAATTGAAGAAGTCGATGGCCTCCATGCCGGGATCCGGGATGGTCGCCACGATCGCCGCCACATCGATGGTTTTGACCAGTAGCTTGATCAGGGCGGTCTTGCCGGTGCCGACATCGCCGGTGAGCAAAAGGAAGCCCTTGTCCTCTTGAATGCCGTACTTGAGTGTGGCCAGCGCTTCCGTGTGCTTTTCCCCCAGCCACAGAAATTTGGAATCCGTGGTGATCTGAAAGGGCTTATACGTAAGCTGATAAAATGAGAGGTACATGCAGTGCCCTTAATTAAGGGATGATTCGAAGCACTTCGCCCCAGGAAGATATGACGGCTGTCTCCATCCGCAGGCCGTTAACGACTCCGAATGAACCCGCGCCCGTAATAAAAATAGATAGCGATCCAAAGAATGAAAAACAAGACCAGATAAGCGGTCCGCTGGCGGACCAATTTGTCCCGGCGCGAGTCGATGAGGTTGACCGAGTTCTTGAGCTCGCGCTTGACAATATCGAGCTCTTCCAACAAGCCGTCCACGTTGGCCGTTTCGGAATAAGAAACCAGCCTTTTGGATTTGTTCTCGAAATCGCGCACGCTGTAAGCGTCGAACATGATCTTCTGCTTTTCCGTCAGATACGATACTTCGTGGATCTCCTTTGCCAATTCAGCACAGTAAAACTTACGGTATGGATTCTTTTTCGGCGCTTCGCCCAGCTGCCGCGTTCGTTGCTCGATCCGGCCGTTCAGTTCGGCAGAAATCTCGCCCAGGATCTTGTCCAGGTCCTTGATGGCGCTGTGGTTCTTGAGCAAATCTTCGCCGGAAAAGGCGGATATGAAGAAGATGAGCAATCCGGACGTTAAGCAGCTGGCGACAATCCGGAAAACAATGAGAAGATCCCGATTCAAGGTGGGCATTTCCCGCCTATCCTTTCACACCACGGAGCCGACTTTTAATGGCTGAATATAACTGTCTCAAATTACATAACAAAATATTGGCAATTTTATCGAAAAGCCTGTCGCATGTCAATACGACACTACCTCGAGCTGAAGCCTTGAAGCTGAACTGAGGGTTTCATCGATCCATTCCGGCTTCTTGGGAGCTTTTTATCAGGCTCTTGCGGATCTGGTTGACGTCGTTGGAATCTCCCATGTTCTGCTCCACCCAATCGGCCGGCTTGCCGAAATCGCGCGCCAGGGCTTCCACGGCTTCCTGAAAGCTGTCGTGTCGGGCATCCGGACCGGTCATGTATTTTTGGGCACGCCGCGGGTTATAAAACTCAATGGCTGCTTCCGTGGCAGCGGCTGGGTCGGCGCTCGTTGCGGAGGATTCCGAAAGGCGTATGGCAAGGGTTTCGCGTACGTCGTTCAGGTCGTTGCTGTCCCCCATGTTTGCCTCGATCCATGAGACCGGGCGGTTGAATTCTTCGGATAAAGCCAAAATCGCGTCCCGAAAGGTATCATGGTGGCGAGTTTCACTAGTCCAGTATTTTTTAGACCGCCGCGGATCGTAAAAAGCGATGCCCTGGGGCTTTGGGGGGGGTGCGGGCGCAGCGATCCCCGGTGTGGGTGCCGGAATGGACGGCGTTACGCGGGCCGGCGGTGGGGCGACCTCCTGGACATCTTTCGCACCGGGTTCCGGTTCGATTGATCGACCTTTTTCGATGCGCGCCACATCGGATTTTCGGTAAATTAGCAGTCCTCCATCATATTCGCAGTGGATTTCGTCGCCCTTTTCCAAGGCGTTGCCTTCGCATACGGTGCGCATTCCGTCCTTGAAATAAATCGTATCCCCGGCCTCGACCCAACCACCTTCAGCCATGGTCAACCACCATCCGATCAGGGCGGCCATTACCATACGCAAGAGTTGCATTTTCATCCAGCCGGCACTTATGTCCTTCAAAGAAAAAAACATGTTGCGAAACAACCCGTTTGGTGGTCGCTGAATTATAAATTTTTAATATAACAGGTTTTTAGAACGAACAAAAGAGCTTGAAATCGGTTACAGCTGCATAGGCAGGAATGGCCCGAAAGAAAAGAAGAGGCAGGATGGAAGGATTAGCTTTGACCCTTGAGGGTGTCTTTGACGGCTCTTAACAGCTCTTGCCGGTTGATGGGCTTCGACAGCGTATACGCCGCCCCCAGTTTTTTGGCGCCGCGCAGGTATCCCTCCGGACGGTTCAAGCCGCCCCCGGACATGGCAATGATTTTAGCCGAGGCGAACTCCTTTTTCAACTCAAGGATCATGCCGATCCCGTCCTTATTCGGCATGATCAGATCGGTGATGACCAGGTCTGTCGGTTTCTCACGAAAACATCGGATTCCTTCGATGCCATCCGAGGCTTCAGCCACCGTATAGCCGGCGCGCTCCAGAATGAGTCGAATCATGGAGCGAATGGGGGCTTCATCATCAATAATCAAAATATGTTCCATAAACGTCTGGTCTGGCCTGCGAATTATCAATCCAGGCTCATCAGGCTGTCATCAATATTACACCACAATTCCGGTCAGGTTTCAACCCCATGGGGAACGAATACACTTAAAAACGGACGCCAACGCAGTTTGCTGCCAAGCCGGCCACCAGGCCCTCTGCATTTTGATTTTCTTTAGATTTCAGGAAAGTTGCCGAATATTGAACTATGTACCGGAGGATTCTTTCAGTCGCGCGCGGGAGGTGATGATGGCCGTCGAAGCGATGAATGCAGCTCACCGGCATCCATATGATGCCAGCCATGCCATCGGCATGACCATCGGCAACGCGACCATCATGAAAGAATTGGCACGCGGCAATATGGGCATCGTTTTTATCGCATACCAGCAACGTCTGAAGCGGCGAATCGCGGTGAAAGTGTTGCCGAAGTGTCTGTGGACGGATGATTCCATCCGTCTCTTCGAGCACGAAGCCGAGGCGGTCGCCGGGCTGTCGCATCCGAACATCGTGCCGGTATATGATATTGGGGAGAACGAGTTTTTCCGGTATTTCACCATGCAGTTGATTGATGGGACGTCTCTTGCGGCGGTTCTGGACCAGACCGCGAAGAACCCTTTGCCATCCCGTCGCATCCTCCCTGTCAAGACGGCTCTTGCGATTACGAGGCAGCTCCTGGAAGCTTTGGAGTATGCTCATCGTCGAGGGGTTATTCATCTCGACATCAAGCCTGAGAACATTCTGATCTGCACCCCCGCCCCTATACCGATCATCACCGACTTCGGGATATCGAGAATGGTCGGTCATCCGACCGGTGTCAGTCCGGTGCTTCGCGGCAGCCCTCTCTATATGGCTCCTGAGCAGATCACTCTGGCCGAAACCGATGCGCGCGCCGACGTCTATGCCGCCGGCGTGCTGCTTTTCAGACTTCTGGTTGCCAGGCTGCCGTTGGCGGCCTGTTCGTCATATGAAGATCTGCTCCGGAGAAAAGCCGGCGGTCACGCCATTTTTAGCCGCACGCCGTCCCAGGTCAATCCGCGGCTCCATCCGGAGATTGACGATATCGTGGCGGTGGCCACGTCGGCGGCCCTGCACGAGCGCTATGCGACGTGCAGCCAATTTCTGGATGCGCTGCACAGCTATGAACGGAAACATATTGAATACGAAAAATGATCAAATTGCATTCCATTCGCAAAAGCCATCACAAGGCCGGTAAAACGTTCGTGCTCATGTTCAACCGCGTCTCCATGTACGGCTCGGCCCATCCCTATTCGGTCCAGGCGGTGGATGAGTTCTATCGCTCCATCTGCGATTTCCTCAAGGCTGCATCGCCGGTGGTGCTGCTCTACAGCCGAGGCCAGTTTTTTCTTGAGGATGAACCGCTGGATCCGAGCCTGAATTATTTCAAGTTGTCATCCCACTTTAAAAACGCGAAGGTGACGTCGATTGCCTGGCTTCAAGATGTTCCGAAATGGGAAGTTGAGGGCTTCATAAGAATATTTCTGGACACTCGCAACTACCCGACCGCCGACCAGATGAAAAGCGCGATCGGCTCGCTTCAGATCACGCATATTCGCGTCAATCATGTCTCCTACCAGAAGGTGACGGAGGATGATCAAATCGTTTCAAAAGCGGCCGCAGCAAATACAGAGACACTCAGCGATGAGTTGAATGCGTCGCGACAATACCAGGAAGCATTGGGCCTGATTGCGGGCAAACTACTCATGGAGGAGGTCGATCAGGGGCTGTCGCTGAAACAGTTGTTGATCGACCCGGCGGCGTTTTCAAGGCAATTGGTTGCCAGGGCTGAAGCGGATCAAGCTTTGGAGGCAGGTACCGAACGGATGCCGTCTGGCTCCATCACCGAGCATCTCGCAGCGCTCGGCCGTGAAATCAGAAACGGGTTGTCCGACCGCTCGACACTCAGCCTTTCGGAGTTGGCCGCCGCCCTGGTTAAAATGAAATGCGAACTCCAGCAGGCGATTCACACCCAGAGGTCTCTCGCCATCCTGCCGGACTCGACCGACGAGATTCGACAACAGGCCGACGAGCTATCGGATACCGTCATTCTGGAATTGGTGAAGAAAGAGTATGATCAGGGCAAAACTCCCATCGATCGATTGGCGTTCGTGCTGCGGCGAGTCGTCACGTCGGACCAAGAACTCCAACGGCTTTTGCCGAAGATGAGAGATAGTCTCGCCGCGGAAGGCATGCCCCTTTCGGACTTCTGGGAATTAATCAAGCGCCTGGGCCAGGATAGCCAGAACGTTCAACTGGCCGAATGGTTGAATCAGGGCGCTGAGGCGATCGGGTTGGACGGAGCCGATCTGGCGAACCGGTGGAAAGCGGATCCTTATGGCCTGGCGCGGCTTTTGTATCTCGCCACCGAGATCGAGCGGCAGGCCGGCAGCGCCCAACCATTGTGCGACATTCTGGTCGACACCATTGAGCGTCTCGGTCCCAAGATGCTGGATGCCCGGTCCGGCCTGGTGGGAGGCAGCGACGAACGGCTTCGAGCCCTGGCGCTTTTTTTTAATACCCGGATGGTCGATGGCCTTCGCGGCGAGGGAATCGACCCCCAGCTGGCCCATCAGGTGGAAGCGCGCTTGAACGATCGCCTGGATGCCAGCGTCCAGGCGATTCGCGAGGAGTTGGCTGGATACCGCGCCTCTCTGGACACCCGCGACCCGCGCCAGCCGACCTTGCTGCAACGGCTTGAGGAGGGGCTGGCCGAGGACCAGGAGCTAAAGAAGATTCTCAAGGCAGTGCGCGCCGAAACCGGAGAGCAGCGGCTGGATGAAAACGACTTTCAACAAATTTTCGAACGGATCCAGCATGTCCAGCAAAACGCGAAATCCAGCGGTTGCGCGATCCATAAGATTGCGTTCAACTCGGAAATAACCTTTGCGTTGCTGCAGAAGGAAATCTCGCGTTCGGCGCGATATGGGACGGATTTAAGTGGGATCACCTTTTCCATTCTGCCGGTGGGCGCATCGCGCGCGGTTTCGGACCGCACCACGATGCCGCCGGAGGTGACCACTGCGTTTTTGTCGGAAATCCAGCAGCGGTTGCGCAATGCCGATTGGATCGGAACCTTGAACAACCACCTCTTCATCGCGATACTGCCGATGACCACCGTCAAAGAGGCGCACCTCACCGCGCGGCGTCTGCTGAAAGACATCAACTCGAAGCCGATCGGCGGATCGGGCCGGGCGTTTTCGGCTAAGATCGCCGGATCGGTGATTCATTACGACCCCAAAACCATTCCCAATGCGGATATGTTCATTCGCTGCGCCAGCAGCGAACATGCGGAGATGATCCAGCGGCTGCGAAACCTGCAGGAATTCATGTAGGGCGGTGATGAACCGCGCGAAGCCGGCGCCGTCGTGAGGGCCGCAACGGCTCGATGCAGCCAGCAAAACCATTTGAACGCGTGAGGAGCTAAACATGGCTGTCTTATCACTGCGCTACAGCGGCAAGGAGCTGCGCAATTACCCCATCGGCATGGGGGATGCATTCGTTATCGGCCGGCATCCGGTCAATGACATTGTCATCGACAATTTGGCGGTCTCGTTTCAACATGCCAAGATAGAATCCATCGCCGACGAATTCTTGTTGATTGATTTGAAAAGTGAAAACGGGTCGTTCGTCAACAGTCAACGCATCAAAGCGCATTGGCTGATCGACGGCGACGAGATCAGCATTGGAAAACACACGCTGGTGTTTTCCAACCCGAAAGGCAACAGCGGCGCCGATCACTTTTCCGCATCGGTCATCAAGACGATGCAGATCGATACTGAGAAGGTTCGCGCGCTGTTAAACCAAAGCCAACGGGCCGGGCGATGCGAAGCGTCCGCCTCCAAAGCGGCGTCGGTTGAGAATCGAAAAGACCATAAGGGGAAACTGGTCGTGCTTTCCGGAGAAAGACAAGAGCTCGTGTTGGGCAACCGGTCGGTGCGGATCGGCAAATCCTCGAGCGCCGATATCCGCGCACGGGGATTCGGGATCGGACGGACGGCTGCGGTGATCAACCGCCTGGAAGACGGCTGGTATCTCAGCTACGTGGGAGGGCTATCCCGAATTCGGGTCAACCGCGAGGTGGTTAAGGCCAGTATTAAATTAAATCGGCTGGATGTCATCCGTCTGGGAAGGACCACGATCCAATTCCTGCTTTCGGCCGGTGAGGATGCTTGCGGCAATACCGCTGCAAATTGAGCGACGCGATGGGGGGTGGAAGCTATCCGCCATCCTCGCCTCGCCGGCGGATTCGGATCAGGCTACTCGAGCTTTTCGTCGAAGCGCTGGACCTGATAGGTCGCCACATCGAGTTTGGACCGTTTCCAGGCGTCGCGGGGCAGCCCCGCCTTCAGGCAGAGATGACCCAGGAAGTCTTCAGCTTTCGGCACCTGGGCCCAGACCTGGGGCAGGAAGGTGGCGCTGGCGTAACCCTGCCGGATAATCACTCCGTCGAGATGGGGGTGCAGCCTTTGGATGAGGTCCTGGGCGGTGGCGTAGGGCACGGGTTGGGGATCGGAGAGGATGCTGACTTCAATAGAGACCTGGTCGAGTTCGTCTTCCGTGAGGGGCTTGAAACGCGGGTCTTGAAAAGCGGCATGGGCCGCATTGCGCCGGACACCCTCGACCAGCGGATCGGTCGGGAAGATGTTGCCGATGCACCCTCTGAGTTCGCCCCCTATCGTGAGGGTGACAAACGTGCCACGGCGTGCGTGAAAGCGAGGGTCCTTCAGCGCCGACTGCAGCCGCTCGGCCTCGGCTGGCGGCAGCCGGCGACCCAATTTTTCAAGCAAGGTGCTGCGAGCCAGCCTCAAAAGCAGCCGGCCGTCTTCGGCCTTCAGGATTGGAGGTTCATCTTTCATCTCGGCGTTAAGCCTACACCGGGGAAGCTTCGGCGTCAATAAACGCAACGGTGCAGGGGCAGCCGATGCCGTGGGGTTTTCAAATCGTGGTGGCCAGCGACAGCTCGTCGTCGGGCGGCAGCAGCGGACCGGGTGCATCTTCCGCAAATGCATACCATTCTTCACGGCACATGGCCTTTAGAACGCTGTTGAACATGAGCAGCAGCAGCTCGTGGGCGTTCAATCGGGGTGCCTTCATACCTTCCAAGACGCTGATGATCTGGGATTTGCGCTCCATCAGCGCCTTTAGCACCGCCAGATGGTTCAGGAAACGTTCGGTGGCCTGCAGCGCCTCCGGCGCCGATGGGTCGAGCTGCATTTTGATCCGAAGAGCCTTCAGAATCCGGCAGACCCGCTGGTGTGAAGACTTCTGCAGCTGTTCGCGGCCTTCACGGGAAGAAAAATGCGTCTGCCCGTCGATCAGCTGACGGACCGATTCGCTGATGGATGCAATGTCGCGCTGGAGGACTTGAACGAACAACGCTTTCACGCTTTTCGGCAGGTCGACCTCCACCGATCGCAAAGCTGTTTCGTGG
Organism: uncultured Desulfatibacillum sp.; assembly: GCA_964512755.1. Lineage (GTDB taxonomy): Bacteria > Desulfobacterota > Desulfobacteria > Desulfobacterales > SpSt-501 > SpSt-501. Next base: position 15,525 of record CAZEKN010000006.1, read on the forward strand.
GCCTTCGCCTTGGCTCGGAATTCGGTTGCCGCGCTGCGCCAGAACCTGCGGCTGACCTCTTCCATGAGGGGTTCCAAGGGCGCCCGCTGATGCATCGCCTCGGAGACCCGGTTCTTTATGTCGCTGAACAGTTTGGCCGTGCGGTCGAAGAGAAGGCCACCGGTTGCGGCGTTGAAGACCATCACTAGAACCGCATGCCAATCCTGAAAGTGCAGAACCCAGGCGGGGTCCGAAAAGCATGCCTGCAGGGTCGAATTGGGAAACAGATGCGAGGGGGTGGCGTAATAGGGGGTCCCTCCCAGCAGGGGTTGTTTAATCCTGGCGCCCTCGGCTGCACATAGATTGACGGCTGTTTCCACATCGATGAAGCCCAAGGAATAGTCCGAGGCCGATCGCAGAAAGGCCGGGTAGTTCTGCGGGTCACCGGCCACCAGAAGATTGTCAGGCTTAAGATCCCGCATGGCCACCTTCTTTTCGCTGAGCCAGGCGAGCAGGTCCAGCAGATTGGCAACGATGCCGGAGATGATTTGCCGGTTCTGTTCCAGGCAAAGACGCGCTGTAAAAGAGCGGATGGCAGCGAGATAGGCCTCCACGGCCTCACGATATTTCTCAAACCAGCGCTCGAAAACGGACGCAACCTCGCCGGCAATCTGTCCGGATAGGGTCGAATCGGGGTCGCCGATGTCTTTCTTTTCAAGAAAATTCAAAAACCAGACCTGGGTGCGGTACGGCGTTCCGGCGGCGGACTTGCCGGCGTTTTTCAACAGCTGTCGCACTTCAGCCTCGCACTGGTGATAGAGATCTCGAATTTCGAAACCGACCGATTCGTTTTGTTCGCCGTAACGTTCTTTGAATTTTGCCGGATAACGGATCAGGTCGGCCGTCGAATTGATTTCGGACCGAATCGGGTCCGCCAGATCGTGCAGACTGTCGATGATATGGCTCAGGAAGTAGTAGCGCGAGAGGTCCATGAAAAAGACAAACGTGCCGTTGATCTTCAAATAGTCCTGGTAGGCCGGGGCCTTTCGCAACCAGGCAATATATTTCTCTTCGAGCAGATCCGGTGGGGAGTTGGGTTGGGACGGCAGGTGATGGATCCGGCTTAGGATGACGGATACCCCGGGAACGATGCACTCCTTCGGACTGAGCCGGTCGACGATGTGCCTTTCCTTTTTGATGCTGGCGACATAATCTTCGAAATCGATGATCGGTTTGGGAGGGATCTTGACCACCAGGTGCTGATCAAAGATGACATAATAGCATTTGCTTTTGCTCCCGCTATCCTCGCCCAGCGGACCGAGCGTCATGCGCCGCCGGATCCATTCGCCGCCGTTCTTCACCCGCAGATCGTAGATTGGGTTGGTTCCGGCGGGTGCGGAGGGCAGCTGGATGAAATCCGTCGGCGCATCAGGGCCAAATCCAAGCTGCTGACGGTATAAACCCAAAAAAAAGCGCACCACATCGGCGCGATTGGGCATTTCCGTGCCTGGTTCCCTGGCCGGGGCGGCAGGACGAACCGGTTTCTTTTTAGTTGACCGCCGGCGGACCCAGCGCACCGTCGGCACCAAGCCGATCGGAAACGCCAGCGCGCCGATCAGAAACCAATGAACGCCACTCGGTGGACGCGTCAGCCCCAGACTGCGCTGGGCCATTGTATTGAGGGTATTTACGGACCGATCCGCAAAGCTCGTAATCTGATCGCCGGCCGTGCGCAGCCAGATCGAGAGGCTCTGTTTTTCGATGGACTGGATGTCCGCCAAGCTGACAAAGTGGATCTCCTTATCGTTTTCGTAAAACAGATCCGCTCCGGATTCCCATACCCGGTTGACGGGGATGATGCGGCCGTTTTTTAACTGAATGATATCGCGGTTCAAGTGGTCTCTGGCCAGGAGAGCCACCGCAACGCCTGCCAGCGCCAAGGCGCCCAGAAGGATTTGCCATTTTCGCATAGGATCTTCCCTAGAGATTATAGGCGGAAACCGGGTTCCATATATACAATCGGTATCGCCGTCGGATCCTTGAGGATTATTTCAGGTGAGGTTGTCGATCCATGCGGCTCGGGCCAGGTGCTGTTTCGTCAAATTGGCTTGACCGGCCGGTCACGGCATTGACCCCTCCCGGGCATTCATTGTATGGTATCCCCGCCAATCAACGTTTTTGACCATCGCCTTTTGCGACACGCATGCCAACCACCTTTGCCGCGGAAAGAACCCTGGGTCGGCTGGGGAAATGGCTTCGACTCATGGGGTTTGACACCTTGTGGGAAAGCGAATACCCAAAGGGGGCGTTCATTCAGAGCATCGGGCCGGATCGTATTTTTCTGACCCGAACGCAACGGTTAGCTGAAGCCCATGCGGGCCTGAAAACGATTTTTATCCGGGCCAACGACCCGGAGGAACAACTCGTCGAGTTGATCCGGTGCGCCGCTATCCGACCGCAGGATATCCAGGCCTTTTCGCGCTGCATCGCCTGCAACGAGCCGATCGTAGCCGTTGCCAAGCAAGCCGTTCGCGGTTTGACGCCGGATTACGTGTGGAATACCCAGGCGAATTTCAGCACCTGCCCGAAATGCGGTCGAGTGTATTGGAAGGGAACCCACACCGAACGAGCTGTGAAACGGCTGGAGGAAATCTTCAACAGGCTATCGGTCGAGCAGAAATAACTCTTTAAAAATAAATAAAACTAAACCGTTAAACTTTGTTTGGTGATAAAGAACATTAATGAATTTAAAACGGAAAGTCATCGCGCTGGAATCCCGCTTGCGGAACTGCCGCAATGTCGTCACACTCGGGGTGCATACCAATTTCAATGAGTATCCGTCCGATGACCAGGACGAGATCCGCAAGGCGGACATCATTTACTATCCAACTACTTTCTATGCGGATTTGTTCAACTCGATCGGCAAACGTACCTTTCCCAGCTACCACACCTACAAGTGCGTGCAGGACAAGATCAAGCAGTCGGCTCTTTTCGACCTGCTCGGCATTCCCCACCCGCGGACCCGCGTTTTTTACGGCAAACGTCAGAAACAGGCCATAACCCGGCATTTCGAATTTCCTTTTATCGCCAAGATCGCTCGCGGATCCGCCCGGGGGCGGGGTGTTTTTCTGATCCGCGACCGCGAAAGCCTGGAGCACTACAGCGAGCACAATCCGGTCGCCTATATCCAGGACTATCTTCCCATCGATCGCGATATGCGGATTGTCGTCATCGGCCGCCGCATCGTGCATGCGTACTGGCGCATCGCACCGGAGACGGATTTCCGTTGCAATGTATCCCTGGGGGCGAGCATCTGTTTGGATCCGGTGCCCGATGCGGCGCTGCAGCTCGCGGCGCACACGGCCCGGGCCTGCGGGTGGGATGATGTCGGCATCGACATTTGCCGGTGGAACGGCGGATTCTATGTGCTGGAGGCCAATATGAAATACGGCAAAGAGGGATTTCGCAAAGCCGGGATTGATTATTCCCAGTTGATGGAAGCGATGATTGAACGCCATGAAATCTGAACCCCCGGATTTAAGGTCGATCCGTGCGTTTCTTGACATGAAAGAGGAGCAGAATCTCTCGCCTTTTGCCACTCCCAACTCACGCGCCGTCCGGCGCCGCACAGAAGAGTTGCTGATCGAAGGGTATCGTCAGGCGTTTTCAGTGGATGTGGACCGGATCCTTCACTCGCGTGCCTATGCCCGATACATCGACAAGACCCAGGTCTTTTATTTAATCCGCAACGACCACATCACCCACCGGGTGCTGCACGTCCAGTTGGTTTCCAAGATCGGCCGGTCGATCGGTCGGTTTTTGGGACTGAATGAAGACCTCATCGAGGCGATCGCCCTGGGCCACGATATTGGCCACACACCGTTCGGGCATGACGGTGAGCGCTTCCTATCCGAACTCTGCCGGGAGCACGGCATCGGTTCGTTCCATCACAATGTTCAAAGCGTTCACTTTCTGGATTGCGTAGAGCGCAAGGGCAAGGGCTGGAACCTGTGTCTGCAGACTCTGGATGGAATCTTGTGTCATGACGGCGAGGTCCACACCCCCGAGCTGGCGCCCTGCCGGAATAAATCGTTTGTCGACCTGCAGGCGGAACTAGCGGCCAAGGCGAGCCGCATCGGCACGGAATTGGTCCCCATGACCCTGGAGGGGTGCGTCGTCCGCATGGTCGACACCGTCGCCTATATCGGTCGCGACATCGAAGACGCCATTCGCCTGGGTCTGATCGGGCGGTCCGACCTGCCCGCCGCCAGCGTGGCGGTGCTGGGCGATACCAACGGAACCATCGTCTTCCGTCTGGCGACCGACATCATCCGAGCCAGCCATGGAAACGATTTTGTGGCTTTCAGCCCCGAAGTTTCAGAAGCGCTCAGGCAGCTGAAACGATTCAATCTTGAGCATATTTATTTGAACCCCCGCATGAAACCCCACAGCGCTTTGCTGCAGGAGCTTTTCAGGCGCCTTTTTGACCGTTTTCTCGAGGATCTGGAAAGGCAGCGGACGGAATCGGTCATTTTCCAGGGTTTCTTGAACGGAATGTCCGGCGACTACCTCGAAAGACATCGACCGGCAGAGGTGGTGCGGGATTTCATCGCCGGCATGACGGATCGCTATTTTCTGGATCTCTGCCCCGCGGACATGCGGCCCGGATACCTGCCGGACGAAACCATCGGGGAGTGAAACCACGCGAGTCATCTTCGCACGTCCGCGCGCGCTGTCCCGAATCGGATGGTCGAACCGAGAACCTATCGCAACCGCGTCAAGAGCGGGCATCTGACGGCCTTTGAGGTTACCGTGAAGGAAACCGACCTTCACGTCCAGGCGCGGTGTGATTTGAGCGCGCTGACCCGGGACCTGATTCTGGAACAGAGGGGCTATCTGGAAGCTTACATCCGACAGCACCCGGAATTCCTTGCGGCGCTTAATCCCTGGCCGTTGACCGGGCCGTCGCCGAACATTGTGCATGATATGATCGCCGCCGGCCATGCCGCCGGCGTGGGTCCCATGGCGGCGGTGGCAGGCGCCGTGGCCGAGCACGTGGGACGGGGGCTTCTATCGTATACCGACGAGGTGATCATCGAAAACGGAGGAGACATCTTTCTTCAGACCAGCCAAGCGGTTACGGTAGCCCTTTTTGCCGGCTCGTCGCCGCTCAGCCTGCGGGTCGGCCTGCGCGCCGGTGGACGGAACGATCCGATCGCCGTGTGCACGTCCTCGGGTACGGTGGGGCACTCGCTCAGCTTCGGCCGCGCGGATGCCGTGTGTGTCCTGTCGAGCTCCGGTGCGCTGGCGGACGCAGCCGCCACCGCGATCGGCAACCGGCTTCATTCCTCGCAGGACATCCCCGCCGGAATCGAGTTCGCCAAACGAATCTGCGGCGTTCTCGGCGTGGTCATCGTAGCGGCGGAGAAAATGGGCGCCTGGGGAGCCGTAGAAGTGGTTGTTATGGATCGAAAAAAAGGTTGAGTTTTCGGGGCAAACCGATTAAATTGGAGAGTATAAGCTAACCTACCGGTAATTATGGCAAAAGTTTGTTGGCCCCAGAGCCGCGCGCGATCAGCAGGCAAAAACGAATCAATGCCCGGAAAAAGGCACTGAGCATGAAGACCATGTGGGCACCTTGGAGGATCGAATACATTCTCGGCGCCAAGGAAAAAGGCTGCGTATTCTGCAACGCGCTTTCCGTGAGTGATGAACTCACGCTTTACAAAGGAAAGAGCACCCTGGTGATCATGAACAAATACCCATACATCAACGGGCATTTGTTGGTTGCCCCCGTGCGGCATCTGTCGACGCTGAGCGAGCTCAACCAAGCTGAGATGGGCGTCCTTCTGGCTACCGTCGAACAGTCCGTCGCTGTCCTTAAGCAGGTCATGCATCCGGAGGGATTCAACATCGGGCTGAACCTCGGACGGGTCGCCGGAGCGGGGATCGAAGAGCACCTGCATTTTCATATCGTCCCGCGCTGGTCCGGCGACACCAATGCGCTCGCCGTATTTGCCGATGTGCGGGTGATCCCGCAGCATCTCCAGGAAACTTTTGCGCTTTTAAAACCACATTTTCAGACCATTGAACTTCAGCGCATTCCGAATGCCGAACCGGCGGGCTCAGGTTCCACGGCGGCCAACCAGCCAAATCTTCGAAAAGGGTCGGCGCGTTCCGCCCGGCGGGTTTAACGCCGTGTTGCGCTGCAACCGATCATCATCAATCCGCGGCGTTTCTTTTTTTCTAAGGTTTTGGCACCAGCGGATGGAGGGCTGTAGATGAAAAAAACGAAGCTGTTTTTCTGGCTGTTGATCCTATGTGCGATCGCGTTGCTGGTCTTTCAGAACGAGGGGTACTTTATGGAAACCCAGCAGGCCCTGCGATTGAACCTCAAGGTGTTTCCGGAAT
>CAZEKN010000007.1:0-21839 GCA_964512755.1 uncultured Desulfatibacillum sp.
ACTGGTACACGGGGGTCCGCGAAACCGTGGCAGCGCTAAGAGCCGTGTTTCCGAAAACGCCGCTGGTGCTCGGGGGCATCTATGCCACGCTTTGCCGCGACCATGCCCGCCGAACCTGCGGGGCGGATGAAATCTTCTCGGGGCCTGCCGAGCCGGCAGTACTGGAGCTGGCAGCGACGCACACCGGCTGGACGGCCGCACCGCGCTTCAGCCCCGACGATCTCGACACGTATCCGTTCCCGGCCTTCGATCTTCAGCATCAGATCCCCTATGTGCCGTTGCTGACCACCCGCGGCTGCCCCTTCGCCTGCGCCTATTGCGCGGCTCATCTGTTGGAACCCCGCCGGCTGCGACGCAGCCCGGAGTCGGTCATGGCGGAGCTGACGCACTGGCACCGCCGTTGGGGCGTATCGGATTTTGTGCTGTACGACGACGCCTTTCTCGCCGACCCGGAAGGCCATGCCGTGCCGGTCCTCGAAGCGGTCGTGCGCAGCGGCCTGGCCATACGCTTCCACACGCCGAACGCTCTGCATATCCGCGGCATCACGCCCGAAACGGCACAACTCATGTTCAGGTCCGGCTTTGCCACGCTGCGCCTGGGTCTGGAAAGCGCCGAGTTCGAAAATCGGGATCTGGACCGCAAAGTCACCGCCGCGGAGTTCGAGCAAGCCGTACGCTGGCTGAAGAACGCGGGCTTTAACAACCGTCAGATCGGTGCCTATCTGCTCGTGGGATTGCCGGGGCAGGAACCAGCGTCCGTCATTCGGTCCATCGACACGGTCAAACGCGCCGGCATCACGCCGGTTCTGGCCTATTACGCGCCGATCCCGGGCACCGCGCTGTGGGATCAGGCGGCCAGCGCCTCGCGCTATGACTTGGCCGCAGACCCGCTCTACACCAACAACGCCGTTCTACCCTGCCGCCGGGAACCGTTCGATTGGCACTGGCTGTCGGCGCTGAAACAGCGGGTGGCATCCTGACCGAACCGCCGGGACAGGGAATTGACACGCCCTCACCCCAGCGCCTATAGTGCCGCCAGGCTCAGAACGGCAGCGACGGATTCGGCCGATGGGCCGTGACCCCGCATCGCCGCCCGGTCACCGTTTACGCCCGAACGAACGCCGACAGGAGAAGCCGAACCATGTTGAATCTCACGGCCGTCGACCTCAAACGCCGGAAGGTGAATATCCTCTTTGTCCCCGTCTGCGAGAACAAACTCATTCACACCGATCCGTTGATCTCGGCCCTGGTGAAGCGGGCTGTCGCCCTGGAAGAGTTCAAGGGAAAGAAAGACCAGGAGGTCACCCTGTATCAGCCGCCGGGATGCGCGGCCGAACGGGTGGTCTTCAGAGGAATGGGAAAAGCCGAGGCCCTCGACGCCGAAACGCTGCGGCAGATGGCTGGAAAAAGCGTCAAACGCTGCATCCAGATGGGAATGACGCGTTTGTGGCTGGCGGCCCCGGATCCGGCGGCCGCCGGCATCGCCGAGCTCGACGGGGCGGCGGCACTGATGGAAGGCGCCTTGCTGGGCAACCACCTTTTCGACCGGTACAAGGAAAAGAAAGAACGCAAGCCGCTGACCCGCGTCGATGTGCTCGTGCCGTCGACGGTGGCTGCGCGCCATCGCCGCCTCCCGGCTCAAATCGAGACCGTTTGCGGCGCAGCGCTGATGGCGCGGGACTGGGTCAACCTGCCGTCCAACGAAAAACCGCCGGAAATTCTGGCGCAGCTTATCGCCGCTGAAGCCAAAACGCGAGGGCTGGGGGTCGAGGTTTTCACGGAAAAACAGCTACAGCAGAAAAAAATGGGGGCGTTGCTGGCCGTGGCTGCGGGCAGCGCCAACCGACCGGCTCTGGTGGTCATCCAGCATAAAGGCGGAAACCGCCGCCCGCCGGTGGTCTTGGTGGGCAAGGGCGTCACTTTCGACTCCGGCGGCATAAACCTCAAGACCGGAGATTCCCTGCCCGACATGAAGGGCGACATGGCCGGAGCGGCTGCCGTGGCTGCTGCCATGATCGCCGCGGCCGGGTTGAAACTCAAGCGTCGCCTGATCGGAGTCATTCCGCTCGTGGAAAACATGGTTTCCGGCAGTTCCACCCGGCCGGGGGATATCGTCCGGACGTTCTCCGGCAAAACGGTGGAGATCGGCAATACGGACGCGGAAGGTCGGCTGATCCTGATCGACGCGCTGGCCTACGCCGAGTGGCGCTTCAGACCTGAGGTGATGGTCGACGTGGCCACCCTGACGGGTGCCTGTGTGGTTGCGCTCGGAGAGAAATTCGCCGGGGTCTTCGCCCGCGACGAGGCCCTGCAGAGCGACCTCGTGGCGTCGGGACGCCGCACCCATGAACGTTGCTGGCCTCTGCCCTTGCCGGAGGACTATAAGGAACTCCTGAAGAGCTCGTATGCCGACCTCAACAACATGCCCAGCTCCCGTTACGGCGGTGCGATCTCGGCCGCTCTGTTTCTATCGGAATTTGTCGGCAAAACCCGCTGGGCGCATATCGACATCGCCGGACCGGCCTACCACAAGAAGGAAGACGCCTACTGCGGCCCCGGCGGCACCGGTTTCGGGGTGCGGCTGCTGGTGGACTGGCTGATGAATCTCGCCTGAAAGGATCCATCGATGCCGAATTTCGAACCGCCCGATCCGGATTACGAATCCCGCATTCGAGCGAGCTTCGGCCGCCAGATGGTCATGCCCACGATCGGCGCCCGTCTGAGCGCCATCCGCCCGGGCGAGGTCCGTATCGAGCTTCCGTTCAGCCCGACCCTGACCCAGCAGCACGGCTACCTCCATGCCGGCATCGTCGGCATCATCGCCGACAGCGCCTGCGGATATGCCGCCTACACCTTGATGCCCGCCGATTCGGAAGTGCTGACGGTGGAGTACAAGATCAACTTTCTCTCGCCGGCCCGGGGGCAAACCTTCACCGCCATCGGCAAGGTGGTCAAACCGGGCCGCACCGTGACCGCGTGCGCGGGGGAGGTGTGGGCTCATACCGACGATGAGCGCAAGCTCGTCGCGCTCCTGCAGGCCACCATGATCTGCATCCGCCGCTGATTCCCGCCCGGGATCCACCCGAGCCTCCTCCCCGCCCGCCTCGGCATTGCGAAAACCAGCAGCAGCATTAATTTTCTTTTCTTCATCGATTCAACCGTCGACGGATGGTGTTCGCGTGGGCGCCCAGGCCCTCGACCTCGGCCAGGCGCAGGATGTCGGCGGCCTCGCGGCGAAGTGCTTCGGCGGAATAATGGATGATGCTGGTGCGCTTGAGAAAGTGGTCGACGGACAACGCCGACGCAAAGCGGGCCGTGCCGGCGGTCGGCAGCACGTGGTTGGGGCCTGCCATGTAGTCGCCCACCGGCTCAGGGGTGTACTCCCCGATGAACACCGCGCCGGCATTGCGGATCTGGCCGAGGCGGGTAAAGGGCTCGCGCAGATGCAGCTCCAAATGTTCGGGCGCCATCCGATTGGACAGATCGATGGCGCGGGTCACATCCGGCGTCACGAAGACCGCGCCGAACCGCTCGATCGATGCCCGGGCGATATCGGCCCGGTCCAGTTCCCCGAGCTGCCGCTCCATCTCGGCCCGCACACCGGCGGCGAGTACTGCGGACGTGGTCACCAGCACGGCTGAGGCCCTGGCATCATGCTCGGCCTGGGCCAGCAGGTCGGCGGCGATGAATTCGGGGTCGGCCGAGTCGTCCGCGATCACCAGGACCTCGCTCGGGCCGGCGATGATGTCGATTCCCACCGACCCGGCCACGATCTGCTTGGCCAGGGTGACGTAAAGGTTGCCCGGCCCGACGATGACGTCCACTTTCGGGATCGTGGCGGTTCCGAACGCCAGCGCGGCGACCGCCCAGGCTCCGCCGACCTTGTAGACCATGTCCACCCCGGCCCGCTGCGCCGCAGCGAGCAGATGCGGATTCACCCGCCCGTCGGCGGTCGGCGGTGTAACCATGATAATCTGTTCAACCCCCGCCACCTTCGCCGGGATGGCGCCCATGAGCACCGAGGACACCAGCGGCGTGCGCCCGCCCGTGCCGCCCGGGACGTAAACGCCCACCCGCTCCACCGGGCGGACCAGCTGCCCCAGCATCGTCCCCGGCCGGTCAAGACTGACAAAGCCGGAGCGGAGCTGGCGGCGATGAAACGCTTCGATCTGGGCGGCCGCCCGGTTCAGGGCTCTCAGAAACGTCCGGTCGGCCGATGATTTGGCCGCGGCCAACTCGCGCTTTTGGACCGGCATGTCCTTGAGCGAATAGGCCGGTGCGTCGAAACGCCGGGTGTAATCCACCAGGGCCTGGTCCCCCCGGGCTTTCACGTCATCGAGGATTCGGCTGACCCTCGCGTGCTCCTTTTTCGTAAAGCCAAGCCCCCGCGAGGCGATGCGCGCCAGCGCTTTTTCGGCGGCCGGCGACGGATAGTCGAATATCTTGAGCATGACACTTGTCTCCTTCAGGACCCGTGTATTAGGGCCTATGCGAAGGGTTGTCAATCAAATCAAGTGGACCCGTCAGCCCATTTAGAATTTGACTTCTCGGCGCGGTACGGTAGAAAGGCCGTGACAACCATAACGCCCACGGAGGGAGATGCCATGAAAGCCGATCGAATCCACAATTTCAATCCCGGACCCGCCGCCCTGCCCCTGCCGGTTTTGCAAGAAATCCAGGGATCGTTTTTAAACTTCAAAGGCTCCGGCATGTCCATCGTCGAGTTGAGCCACCGCTCCAAGGAGTTCGAGTCCATTCTGGGTGATGCCGTTCAGCGGACGAAGCGCCTTCTCCGCCTGGACGACCGCTACCATGTCCTGTTCATTCAGGGCGGCGCCACCCTGCAGTTTGCCATGATTCCGATGAATTTCCTGCCCGACGGCCAGTCCGCCGATTACGTGAACACCGGCACCTGGTCTACCAATGCCATCAAGGAGGCCCGCGTGCTGAACAAGCCGATCCAGGTGGTGGCCTCCTCCGAGGACCGTCAGTTCACCTACATCCCCGGGCGGGTCGCCTTCAACCGGGATGCCGTTTACGCCCACATCACCTCCAACAACACCATCCGCGGCACCCAATGGCAGGTCTTCCCGGATACGGCCGGAGTGCCGATTATCGCCGATATGTCCTCCGACTTCATGAGCCGGCCTTTCGACGCCGGCCCGTTCGGTCTCATTTACGCCGGTGCGCAGAAGAACATCGGCCCGGCCGGCGTGACCCTGGTCATCATTCGCGACGACTTGCTCAAGCTCGTGCCCGAAAATTTGCCGGTGATGCTCAAATACACGACCTACGTCGCCAAAAATTCCCTCTACAACACGCCGCCGTGTTTCGCGATTTACGCCGTGCACCTCGTGCTGAAGTGGATCGAGGAGACTGTGGGGGGCCTGGCGAAGATGGCGGCCGTCAACCGTGCCAAGGCCGATCGCCTTTACGGGTGCATCGACGCCAGCGGCGGATTCTACCGCGGAACGGCCGAGCCGGCCAGCCGGTCCCAAATGAACGCGACCTTCCGCCTGGCCAATGAGGACCTGGAAAAGCGCTTCCTGGAAGAGGCGCTGCAAAGCGGCCTGGGCGGCCTGAAAGGCCACCGGTCGGTCGGCGGGTGCCGGGCGTCCCTGTACAATGCCGTCGGCCTGGAGGCCGTGGATGCCCTCGTGGAGTTCATGAACCTCTTTGCGAAACGAAATGGGTGAACAGCGAAGCTGTCATATCTTGATTTTCTTGACTTTACCAAAACATACGCGTAATTACAGGCTGAGGAAATCAAGACCAAATTCGACTCCTGATCCTGGCGATAGCGGAAGCGGATCCAGTTGAAAGCTGAAACCCCATCGAACCAAAGGAGGAAGCCATGGACAAGATTCTGAGGATCAACATGGGCGCCGACGGCGGGCCCAAAGCCAAGGCCGAGCCGGTCGGAGGCTATGCGGGCATGGGCGGCCGCGCCCTGACATCGGCCATTGTTTCCAAAGAAGTCCCGCCCACCTGCCACCCCCTGAGCGAAGACAACAAGCTGGTGATCGCGCCGGGGCTTCTCAGCGGATCTGCCGCCGCCATGTCGGGCCGGATCTCGGTGGGCTGCAAGAGCCCGCTGACCGGCGGCATCAAGGAAGCCAATGCCGGCGGCCAGCCGTCGCAGATGCTGGGGCGTCTCGGCTTCGCCGCCATCGTGCTGGAAGGCAGACCCAAGGACGATTCGCTCTACCGGATCTATATCAGCAAAGACAAAATAGAGATCCAGGCCGACAACAGTCTGAAGATGCTCGGCAACTACGCCCTGGTGGAAAAGATGAAGACCCAGTTCGGGGACAAGATCGGCTGCATTTCCATCGGGCCGGCCGGCGAAATGAAGATGTCGGCCGCATCGGTCGCGTTCACGGACATGGAGCTGAGGCCCACCCGTCATGCGGGCCGCGGCGGGGTCGGAGCGGTGATGGGCTCCAAGGGCGTCAAGGCCATCGTTGTCGACGATGCCGGCTGCGCGGTCCGCAGCCCGAAAAACGCCGACGCGTTCAAGGAGGCCAACAAGACCTTCGTGGCCGGCCTGCGCAAGCACGGCGTCACCGGCCAGGGGCTTCCGACCTACGGCACCAACGTTCTCACCAACGTCATCAACGAAGCCGGCGCCTATCCCACCAAGAACTTCATGTGGGGCCGGTTTGAGACCTGCGCGAAGATCAGCGGCGAAACCCAGGCCGAAACCGAGAACACCCGCGGAGGCGAAGGTTCCGCGACCCACGGCTGCCACCGCGGCTGCGTCATCCGCTGCTCCGGCACCTATTACGACAAGGACGGCCATTACCTCACGAAGCAGCCCGAATACGAAACCGTTTGGGCCCACGGCGGCAACTGCGGCATCGACGACTTAGACGCCATCGCCATGCTGGACCGCCTGGACGACGATTACGGGATAGACACGATCGAGATGGGCGCCACCATCGGCGTGGCCATGGAGGCGGGCATCGCCAAGTTCGGCGACGCCCAGGCCGCGATCAATTTGGTCAAGGAAGTCGGCAAGGGCACCCCGCTCGGGCGCATCCTCGGCAACGGGGCCGCCGTGACCGGCCGGGTCTTCGGGATCGAACGCGTGCCGGTCGTCAAGGGCCAGGCCATGCCGGCCTATGATCCGCGCGGCATTCAGGGCATCGGCGTCACGTACGCGACGAGCACTCAGGGCGCCGACCACACCGCGGGTTACGCGGTCACCGCCAACGTGCTGGGAGTCGGCGGCAGTGTGAACCCGTTGAAGCCCGAGGGCCAGATCGAGCTTTCCCGCAACCTGCAGATCGCTACGGCCGCCATCGACTCGACCGGCATGTGCCTGTTTATCGCTTTTGCCATCCTGGACCAGCCCGATACCTTCCAGGCGTTGCTGGACCTGCTCGGCAGCTTCACCGGCCAGAAACTGACCGGTGACGATGTCGTGGGCCTGGGCAAGTCCATCCTGAAGATGGAGCGCGAATTCAATCAGAAGGCCGGCTTTACCAAGGAGATGGACCGGCTGCCGGATTATTTCAAGAAGGAAAAACTGCCGCCCCATGACGTCACGTTCATGGTAAAGGACTCGGAACTGGATCAGGTGTTCAACTGGTAGTCCGCCGGTTTGACCACGCTTAAAACATCAGGGGAGGCCAATCGCCTCCCCTGATGTTTTAAGCCCGTACAGCACGTTCCGGAGAAACCGTTATGAAAACACCCACTCAACGACCGGCTGACATTCTGGAATTGACCCTGGCCATGTCGGGAAATGCCGTATCGCGCGTATTTCCTCTTTTCGGCGAGGGGATCTGGGTCCAAGGCAGCGATGGTGAAACCGTCGAAGACTTCTTGGTGAAGACCGTCGGCATCCCTCCGGCCTATCTGAAAGAACGCGTTCAGACGGTTTTTCTCAACGGCAAAGCCTTGGACGATTTCAACACGGCCCGGGTGAGGGATGGTGCGACCCTGGCGCTCTCGGCCGCGATGCCCGGACTGGCCGGAGCCGTGCTGCGGCGAGGTGGGGTCTACGCCCCCATGCGTCGCCAGATATCCCAGGATGCGACATCCTCGACGGCCGGCGCCGGCCACATCTTCATAACCCTCAAGCTGTTCAACATGATCGCCTCCGAACTGGGGCCGGAACTTCTGAAGAGAGGGATCCTGATCCCCGGCGTCCGCTTGCGGGATTTCGTGGAGCGGCAGGGTCGCTGGGCCTGGAACGGCTGCCGATCGGCAACGGCTGATGAACAGCCGATCGCAGTCAACCAGATCGTCGAACTCCTCACAAAGCGCCAGTGGGTTCGACTGTCCATTCAGGCATCGGATGAGCGGACCGGCATTTAGTTCATCTGAGCAGGTCAGGGGTGATAAACGGACGCAGTGGGCCGGCGGGAAAATCGTGTCAGCAGGCTCCCCGTCACATGCCTGACGCCTGCTGAAATCTCTGCTGGCAGCCGGTGGCGGCCGAGATCACCTTTTTCTCGTGCCGCAGCTTTTCCTCGCGGACGCGGTTCAACTGGGCCTCCAAAACCATAAAGGCATCCACCACCTCCGGGTCGAAATGGGTCCCCCTCAAGCCTGAAATGATCTGCATGGCCTTGGCATGCGAAAAGGCCTCTTTATAAAAGCGCTTGGTGGTCAGCGCGTCGTAGACATCGGCGACCGCCACAATGCGGGCCGCCAGAGGGATATCCGCGCCATGCAGCCCTCGAGGGTAGCCGGAGCCGTCCCACTTCTCGTGGTGGTTGTAGGCGATTTCCCGCCCGATGTTCAGGAAAGAACGGCCCTCAATTTGGGCCTGGATAGAGGTGATGGCATCCCCACCGAAAATGGTGTGGCATTTGATAATCTCGAATTCCTCATCCGTGAGTTCCCCGGGCTTGAGCAGCACCGTGTCTGGAATCCCCACTTTGCCGATGTCGTGCAAAATAGCGGACTGATAGATGTCCTCGATGAAACCCTGGTCGATCTGTTCACGGTAGTGGGGAATCTGGGCCATCTTCTCGGCCAGCAACCGGGCATATTCCCGAATCCGTTCCAGGTGCGTTCCGGTGCCTTCGTCGCGGTACTCGGCCAGTTTGGCCAGCCCTAAAATGGTCGCCGCCCGCGCCTGTTGAAGCTTGCGGGAGGATTCCAGCAGCTCCATCTCCAGGCGTTTCTTCTCGGTCCGGTCCCGCAGCATGCCGCGGAAGCCGATCCATTCCCTGGTTCGACTGTGCAACGGGGAGGCCGACCCTTCAATGTGCAGCACCGCATCGTCGCGCCGCAGCTCGCAGTCAAAGGCCTTCACCGGCCGTCCGGTCCGGCGGCACTGCGAAAACGTGCTGGTGAGGGTGCGATCGCTTTGATCCGCAAGAAACTGATGAAGGCTCATTTGGAGCAGTTCGGCTTTCGGCTGTCCGAGGATCCGGCTGGTGGAGTCGTTCACGAAAGTGAACTGTCCCTCCGCATCGACCTCGTAATATCCTTCTTCGATGCTTTCGAGGATGGTCCGGTATTTTTCCTCGCTCTCCCGCAGAGCCTGTTCGGCCCGCTTGCGGTTGTTGATGGTGAACTGGACATGCGAGCCGAAAATCAAAAACAGGCACAAGACGATAATGCGCATGCCCATGTCGCCGACCTTCGGCCCGAAAAGTTCCCGGTAGAAACTGATTTCCTCCGGCGAAAACAAATTGATCAAGGCCTCGAGCCCCCAATAGGCCGCCGATAAAAAAATGGCGGTCAAGACCATGAAATCGGCCATGTCTACGTGGGTTGAGCGAAGCCGGCTGAAGAGACGCATAAATCCTCCCGGTCGGAAAATTGACCTATGAGGCGAACCTTGGTAAACTAGGATGCAGAAGCCACTTTACAGCTTATCAAATTCCTTGCGGTAAGGGAACTGGGATATGTGGTCGCGAATCAAAACCTATCTTTTCTTAGCGGTCGTCGGCGGGGCGGTGTATTTCCTGTTGAGCCATCATGTCATTTTCTACGGCGAGGAGGCCAATGTCATTCAGAACATCTACCTCCTGAAGAAATCCAAGCTGAATCTGCACCACACGTTTTACAGCCTCCATCAAAAAAAGCCCGACGCCGTTATGAAGGTCCCTCAGTTGCGGGAGAACGGTATCGGAGACCTGCTGGTGCAACTCGGCCTTCTGTCCGAGCCGGAGAAAACCCGCCTGGAGAACCTGTACCGCTGAGCGCCGATGCGATGCTCCGCCAGAAGCAGCATCCATCCGCCGCCGAATGCGGGTGCCAACCGGCTTGAGCGACGCTCCGCCCGAACGGGTTCTATATTCCCGGCCAAAAGACCGACGGTCTTTATCCAAAATAACAGCGGCGCCGTCAGAAAAAACTGCGGCGCCCGGAAAGGTTCACCCATCCTACCGCAAGCCGGGTTCAAGGCTTCGGCGCCCCGAGGGCGTTCAGTTCCAGCGTGAGGGGGCGCTGCTCTTCGGATTGAGCGTCGCAGCAGATCGGACCCGGTCTCCGAAAATGATCTTGGCCCGATGTGGCCGCAAGCCATTTTTCCTTATGCGCCTTGAACACTTGCATGGCCACCGAGCGGGTATCCACCAGCGCTTTTTCAAGCACCAACGCCAGCTTGCCCTTGCGCTCCTCCAGATGCATCAGCGGCGCAATTGGAATGCCGATGGGCTCCCATTTCGCAAAGTCGTGCTCCAGATTCCGGATCGCGGCCATCTGACCGGTGGCGCCGTTGGCGATCAGGCAGAACACGGTCATCCCTAAATTGTAGGTGTAAATGCAATCGAAACGGGTGGGGTCGTTGCCGCGGCCGTCATAGCCGTAAAAGTGTTCCTGCGTTTTGAAGCTGGGCACCGTCTTCTTGTAGATTTTTTCGATCGCATCCGGAACCTTGTCATGGGATTCAAGCAAGCCGGCCTTTTCCAGCTCCTGTCGGAGGGTTTTGGCGGAGATGATCAACGATTTGGTTAACAGGTATTCGTCGCTGCCGTAGTTGCTGAACATGGCGGGGCCGAACCGTTCCGGGTCAAGCCCCGCCGCTTTCAAGGTCTTGCGAAAATACCGCGCGGAGATGCCCAGCTTGTAAATGCCCTTTTCCTTCAGGATGTTTAAATAGTCGTGCACCAGCCCCATTAAAACCCGCTCGGTGTGGATTTGAGAGAACTGGAAGTTGCCGTGGCTGTCGCGTTCCGTCAGCAGCCCTTCCTGAAAAAACTCCGGCAGATCGTTGAACAGATCCTCGTCCCGCGTGTTCCAGAGTTTGAAGGAGGAATCCTCTCGCGAACGTTGGGCCAAGCGGTGGAGGTATTCCAACTTGCCCTCCAGCAGCGGGAACGCGGAGTGGAAATCCCGGTCATGGGTGCGGTTGTAATCGGCGATGATGGTGTTCAACTTCATGATGAACACCTCGACTTCGTTGATGAATTCCAGAACACCTTCCGGAATGACGACCACGCCGTAGTTCTTGCCGACCGAGGCCCGTTGGACGATCCCGTCGCAGATCAGGCGGGAGAGGTGCCGCAGGGTCATCCCGAAGGCGGTGTAATCGGTGGTGTTCTCTCGTCGTGCCTTTTCCAGACGCTCCTCGTCCACGTAGTCGACCAGATCCTCTCCGATAATGGTGATGTTGGGATGTGCCTGCAACGCGACTTCCAAGGCCAGATGGCTCGCCACTCGCCCCATGACCTTGCAGACGTGATAGTACTTGATATCTGAGCTCGCATCGTTGCAGAGGCCGGCGATTGAGTTCGCAAACGCCCGGGCGGCGGTGTGGAAGCCGAACGACACCGCGCACAACACATGCCCCTGGTCGTCGCGCACCTGAATGTCGCCGTCGATTGTCTTGGGAACCCCGATCACCTGAATCCCGTCGGAAAACATCTCCTGAGCCAGGAAAGCGGCGTTGGTGTTCGAATCGTCGCCCCCGACAATGACCAGCGCATCCAGACCGAGTTCCCTGCAGGTCTTGCGCGAAAGCTCGATCTTTTGCTTCGAGTCGATTTTGGCGCGGCCGGTTTTAATCATGGTGAAACCGCCGAGGTTGCGATAGTCGTCCACCAGATCTTGAGTGATCTCGACGGCCTCGTTCTCAACGACGCCTTCCGGCCCGACCAGGAAGCCGAACAGCCGGTTGTCCGGGTTGGCGCGTTTGGCGAGGTCGAACAATCCGGCAATCACGTTGTGTCCGCCCGGCGCCGGACCGCCGGAAAAAACAATGCCGATGCTGCGGCGGCGGGTGTAACGATCCTGGACTTCCCTGCCGACCCTGCTCCGGCCGCGAACGACTTGCACGTTGTTGCCAATGATGTGGGGCAGCTGGCGTTCGGCTTCCCGGTCGACCGTGAAGCGATAGGCATCCGTGTCATCGAGCACATGATACGGGTGCGCGAACACGCTGCAGAGAGGGGGCTGGAAGGCCCGTCTCTCCGCCTGTTCGCGATTGACATCGTCGACGGCCTTTTTCACGGTAGCACTCTGCAGGATAGCCTGCAGATCATCTGCAGCTCGCTCTGCCATGACCCGCCCCCCTTCTTACGTTTTGCCGATGAGAGAAGAATAAATATCCGCTTTGGATTCAGCATAACGGCAGAGCGACCTCAGTGTCAAGACAGCGGTGTCCAAGAGGATTCGAGGAGTATGGGGCGGGCGGAACCGGCCCGGATACGGATGCCGCTGAGAATCTGCGCGGGATCAGAGGTCTCGTTCCCGGTGAGCCGCTTGGCTTGAAACCGGATCGTCGGGAGTGTATGGTTTGAACATAATCGGCACCGAGAACGCCGTGAAGGTTGCGGCCGGCAAATTTTTCAACTGGGAGATGAACAAGCCATGGATGATGGCGTTTTATGGGGGCAGAACGCCCGCTGTGAAAAAGGGCCGGCCGATGGATCCGGCAGCCTCGTCTCGCGAGGGATCGCATCGATTCGACCGCGCCAATTGATGCGCGGAGGCAGGCTGTTCGGCGAGATGGGCTACCGGCTGGGGGGCCCCTATCGCACCATCGTGCGACGCAACCTGGAATTTGCCTTTCCGTCTTGGGAAGACTATCAGATTGAGTCGGTATCGCGACGAGCATTCCATCATTTTGGAATGACCCTCTCAGAGATAGTTCAATGCGCCCATCTGTCGGCCGGCGATATTCTTTCGAGATGCCGTTTGAGAGGTGAAGATCATCTGAATCGTGCCCTGGAAGCGAAAAAAGGCATTATTGTCGTGTCTGCCCACCTCGGAAACTGGGAAATCTCGCTTCAGTATCTGGCCTGCCTTTTCGGGAGGCGGGTCCACATCGTGGTGCGTCCGCTGGTACCCCGCTGGTTGGATCGCTGGATGAGCCACGCCAGAACCCGTTTCGGGAACCATCTCATCCCCAAAAGAAGGGCGTTTCCCAAAATGCTGAAAGCCATCCGCGGCGATGGAATCGTTGCGATCATGGTCGACTTAAGCTCCCGCAAGCAGAGCGTGGTCGTCGACTATTTCGGCCACCGCACGCTCACCAGCCCCGCGGCCGCCATGCTCGCCGCTCGATGCGCCGCACCGATCCTTGCCGCTTTCACTCTTCGAAACCCGGACGGCTCCTTCACGATCGAGGTTTCTCCGCCCGTGGCCATCCAGCGCTCGGGTGACTTGGCCGGCGACCTGCGGTGCAACACTCAACGCATCGCGGAGATCGTGGAAAAGGCCGTTCGAGAGCATCCGGATCAATATCTGTGGATGCAGAAACGCTGGAAGGATTATTACCCGAATCTATACCCAGGCTACCGCCCGCGGTCCTTACCCCTCAGAGAATGACAGCCGCTACAGGAAACGCGGCGGGCAGAACACGTCGGGAAGGGCTCCGCGGGGCGTCTTCAGAAGGCCCGCCCGAGAAGTCTGAGGGCGATGATCAGGATGAAGCCGACCGGCAGCAGGGTTGTCAGGACGGGGGGGATATTGAGAATCAATCCCAGATGCCCTAAAACCTGATTGGCCAGATGGAACACCACCCCGGTGAGCACCCCTAGAAAAACCCGCTGGCTCGCATTGCGGGTGCGCGTCGAGCCGAAAATAAAGGTGAGGGACAGCAGCACCATGATTCCGGTGGTAACCGGCAGAAAGACTTTCTGCCAGAAAGCCAGCGCATATGCCTTTGAATTCTGAGCACGTTCATCGAGGCTGCGGATATAGCTCGACAAATCCGAAAGCGAGAGACTGTCGGGCGGAAGCTGAAGCAATGCCACCTGACTCGGAGTCAGAAAAGCGTTCAAGCGGTATTCGTCCATCGGCCGCACCTCGACGGAATCCCCGCTGAAGGTTTTCGCCTGAATTCCCTTGAGCAGCCAATCATGCCGACCGTCGATGACTGCCTCCGCCGCCGCGATGAATTGCCCGAGGCGGCCCGATTCGTCCAGTTCATATACTTCGATATCGGCGGCCTTATCTGCGGACAGCGCACGTCCAACATGAACGAAAGCGCGGCCGTGCCGAACCCAGAACCCCTCCTTGGACATCGTCACGGACTTGCCGTAGATCGCCCGAGACCGCTGTATTCGCGCGATCTGATCCAGCGGCGGAGCGACGAACTCCGCCATGAGGATGGCGGTCAGCATGAGCACGGCGCTCGTCCACAAGACGGAGAACGCAATGCGCTGCACCGAAATTCCGGCCGCCTGCATCGCCGTGAGTTCCTGATGATCGGCGAGCAGACCGAGGGCGACGATGCTTCCGAGCAATGCCGCCACCGGCATGAGGTCGACCATGCGCTTCGGAATCGTCAATAGGACGAAACTAAACGCATCCGCCATTTGGAAGCTGCCTTTGCCGATGTCCTTGACCTGGATCAGAAGCTCCATGAAGCTGAGGAGCACCACTAGGACGGACAGCACCAGAAAAAATCCCTGGAGCGTATTTCGGCCGAGGTAGCGGTCGATGATTTTAATGGACTCGATCATTTCGGGCGCCGAAAAAAGACTTCCCCTGTCCGCCACAGCAGGAATACAGCCAGCAATGCCATCAAAAACGGCACCCACCATATGCCGACCCAGGGAGTGACCACCGCCTTTTCCACCCAGGTCTTGGCGATCACAAACAGTTGATAATAGACAGCGAAAATGATGATGGCCAGTCCGATTTTGGCGTATTTCCCCCGGCGGGGGTTGCTTTTGCTGAGCGGCACGCCGACCAGCGCCAGCAGCAAGGTGGACAGAGGAGTGGACAGCCGCCACTGCAATTCGGCGATATCTTCGAGCCGAGACGACTTGAAAAGTTCCTGGCTGTCCGCCGCCTTGCGTCGGTAGCGCGAACCGCCCGCCGCGTCGGCCGGCAGCGGATACTCCGCCTGCTCGAAACGCGAGATGGTTCCCTGGGAGCCCTTCACCGGGAATTCATAAAATGCGCCCTCGCGGAAAACCAACACCCGCTGGCCCTTGGCGTCGGTTTCGCCCTGGGTCATCCGCTGCGCCTGAATCACCTGCCGTTCATCGCCCTCGGCCACACGGATGAAAACCCGCTGGGCGCCGTTCTGCGAGTCCCCCACCTCCTCAGCGAAAAACATATATTTGCCGTTGCCGATCTCCAGAAAGTTATCGGCTTCCAGCCGCGAAATGTCGAACTCCGTCTGCGCCTGGTCCATGACGCGATATATTTTCTCATAGGATTCCGGCCGAATATAGAGTGAAGCGGTGCCGGCCAGGACCGCGACGGGAAGAGACAACAGAAAGACCGGCCGCACTACGCCCAGGATCCCCACCCCGCATGCGGACAACGCCGTCATCTCAGAATCTTTGTAAAGCCGCCCCAGGGCAATGACGACGGACAGGTAGAAGGTCGTCGGCAGCAGGACTTCCAGCGACATGCCGATCCGGAGCAGAATGAGCAGCCCCACGGTGCTCGGCGGAAGCGACCCGGCGACGGCTTGAGCCAAGTAGGTGATAGCGGAATAGCTCGCCAGGATGATCACCAGCACGATGAGGATCGCTGCCGCGGGCTTGAGGATTTCCACGATGATGTAACGTTGCAGAATCAACGCTTCGCCCTGCCTTGCCAATCACACCCGGCATTCTTCGCGGGAAGCGATATCCCGGACAATATCCCAATCACCGGCGGAATCGACGTCCACGGCTGCTTCCGGAAACGGCATCATCACGACGCCCACCCGAAGCCCCATCCGCCGGGAAATATGCTGCAATGCATTATCCAAGGATAACCGCCCCAAGAGATAGCGCAGAACCACCATCCAGCCCAACTCGCTCAACATCTTGACTGGTCGTTTGCGCTCGTTCTCAACCCGCCGCCAAAAGTCCGCTGCGGCATGGCTTTGCGGGGTTAAGAATGCAAAAAGATTGCAGCCGCAGAAATCTCCGTCCCTAAAACGGGTGCGCGTCCGCCGCATCCCTGGATATTTGGCCATGATCTGGGGGTAGGATGCCAGGGCGGCCACAACATCGCAGCCGGAGGTGAGCGCCTCCCGACAGAAATACACAACCATCTCCGGCCGCAGCAGGGCGTGATCCGCCGTGGTCACCAGCACCGGAGTCCCGTGAGGAAGAACCGATAGCGCCGCTAAGACGCTCGTGCTGGGCGTGGCGCCCGGCGCGAGCCAGTTCAGGCCAGGCGATGCCAGCCGTTTCTGCAGCGAAGGCTCGCGTTCGATGATGGCCTTCGTCGGACCGCAGAGAATGCAGTTTTTAACCGGATCGGACCCAGCCAGGGCGTCAAGCACCCGAAAAACCATGGGCCGCCCACCGACCGGTGCTAGGGCCTTGCAGGACACCTGGGCCGCGATCGCCACCGGATCGTTCGGTTTTCGGTCAGCCGCCAGAACAATGGCCGTAAACCATTGCGTGCGAACGTTCGTCATATAGTATCGAATCAAGGGACCGCTGGGGTCGGAGCCTGTTGCTGGCGAGTGAGAATGCCAGAGACAGGGCCATTTGATAAAAACTTGGATCTACACTGTTTCACAAATTATTCTGGTTTTCAAGTTGGTGTTGTATCATTTTGAAGAACCTCTTGCATTTCCAAAAAACATGAATTATTAGTTCTGCGCCTTTTTTGATTAGCGTTTTCACGAATCTGAGGATATAATCAGCCTCTTATAGGGAGCGTGGGTGGCTACCGGATTTGACATTGCATAATAAACACGATAGAGGTATCGAAATCTATCTTGCCGGTTTCGGCTGTGGGGACTCCTATGGGGTCCAACGGCAGAGTGGAAGTAGGTGGCGTTTTGCGGTGTGGGCAGATGCTCCGGACGAAATTCAAACCCGCAAGAGAAACCCAAAAGGATAGTGGATTGTTATGGAGGCGACACCGACTGAAAATAAGTTACCGTTGAGATATGGCGATTTCTCCACTTTGGCAGAAGCACTGGATTATGCGGCACAAGGGGAGACGGGCGCCAATTTCTACAATGGAAAGGGACAGCTCGAAGCGGTGTTGCCGTATGCGGTGTTGCGGGATGAAGCCGTAGACATCGCCCGGCAGCTGATGGGACTGAATCTGGAACGCGGGTCTCGAGTGGCTCTGGTCGCCGAGACTTATCCTGATTTTTTACGCTTTTTTTATGCCTGCCAGTATGCCGGTATGGTGCCGGTCCCCTTGCCCGCTTCGATTCATCTGGGAGGCCACAAAGCGTATGTCGCCCAACTCCGGCGACTTTTGTTAAATTGCCGGGCGCAGGTGGCTGTGGCTCCGGAAATGTTCATGTCTTTTCTACGCGAAGCGGCCAGCGGACTCGGTCTGGTATTCGTCGGCACCCCTGAACAATTCTCGGAATTCCCCAGGCAGGAAGGTCCTCTTCACCCATCGGGGCCTGACGAGCTGGCTTATCTCCAATATACATCCGGAAGTACGCGTTTCCCGCGCGGCGTCATGATCCCTCAAAAGACCGTGCTGAGCAACCTGGCCAGCATCATTCGTCACGGTGCGAATATTCGGCCGGGAGACCGGAGCATGTCCTGGCTGCCTTTCTATCATGACATGGGCCTGGTGGGGCTGGTCCTGTCCCCGATGGCATCCCAGTTATCGGTCGACTATCTCAAAACTCGTGATTTCGGAATGCGGCCACGTTTGTGGCTGACGCTCATATCACAGAATCACGCCACCGTTTCTTTTGGCCCGCCATTCGGCTACGAACTCTGCGTGCAGCGGCTGCGGGAGGATACCGCCGGCCAGTTTGACTTGCGCTCTTGGCGCTTGGCCGGCGTCGGCGCCGAAACCATCCGACCGGAGCCACTATCGCGTTTCGCTGACATGCTCGCCCCGAGTGGATTCAATCCGAACGCGTTTACGGCGTGTTATGGCATGGCCGAATGTTCGCTGGCGGTCAGTTTCTCGCCGCTCGATTTAGGTATTCAGTTGGATGTCGTCGATCCCGAGCTGCTGGCCGAACAGCAGAGGGCCGCACCGCTGGTCTCCGATTTCCGTTGCCGGACGACCAAGGGAAAGAGTTTCGTCCAATGCGGATTTCCGTTGCCGGGCTTTGACGTGGAGGTTCGCAACACCGAGGGGCAGCCGATGCCGGAACGGCACGTGGGCACGCTTTATGTCCGCGGTCCCAGCATCATGTCCGGATACTTCGGTGAAGAAATCCTGACGGCTGAAGTGCTGTCACGCGACGGTTGGCTGAACACCGGCGATCTGGCGTATATCGCCGACGGCAGCGTGGTGATCACCGGCCGACAGAAAGACCTGATCATCATCAATGGCCGCAACATATGGCCGCAGGATCTGGAATACGTTGCCGAAAGCCAGCCGGAGGTGCGGACGGGCGATGCCTCGGCATTCTCGGTCACAGCGGCCGACGGCGATGACAAAGCGGTTTTGGTGATTGAATGCCGCGAATCCCGCCATGCGCAGCGCATGGAACTGGTGACTCGCATTCAAGCATTGATCCGCCAGGATCTGGGAATCGACTGTTTTATCGAGCTGGTTTCCCGCAACACCCTACCGCGAACCACCTCCGGGAAACTCTCGCGGTCGGGCGCCAAGAAAGATTTCCTGCAGCGGGTCGAAGACGGCAAGACCGAGCAGCCCGGCGCCGCCGAGGAGTTCTATTTTCTGAGGCGCAAGACGGGCTGAGGGTCGAAGCGGGCTCCGCAAGCTCAGTTGAGGACGGGGCCGCAGCTTTCGGTGCCAACCATATAAGATGCCATGTGCCGGCGATCATCCCGAACGGTTGTTGCAGGGGTGATCGCCGGTGTGTTATGGGAGTGCCATGTCCCGGACGCTGGCCCTCACGGGCTCCACGGGGTTCATCGGAGCCACGCTGCTGCGGAAGCTGACCCGCGCCGGTTGGAAGGTGCACGCGCTGCACCGCCATTCCGTTTCGCGGTTCCGCCTTGATGCGGGCGAAGATGCAATCGAATGGGTCCGCGGAAGCCTGGAAGATTCGGAGAGCCTGGTCCGGCTGGTGCGGGGGGCGGAGGTGGTGGTTCACTGCGCCGGTGCCATTCGCGGGGCAAGCGCAGACGAATTCCGCAAGGTGAATGTCGAAGGCGTCATGCGGCTGGCGGATGCTTCCCAAAAATCGCGCCCTCGGCCGCGCGTCCTGCTGATATCGTCGTTGGCCGCCCGAGAGCCGCAGCTGTCTCACTACGCGGCCAGCAAACGCGCTGGCGAGGACGCACTGCGGTCGGCCGCCGCTGGCATGAGCTGGACGGCGCTTCGGCCGCCGGCGGTTTATGGACCCGGAGACCGCGAGACCCTGCCGCTGGTCAGGTGCATGCAGCGCGGGGTTTCGCCGATTTTGGGACGGTCGGATGCGCGTTTCTCTCTACTGTTCGTCGACGATTTGGCCGACGCCGTGCGTCACCTGCTGGAGTCGGCGCAGTGGTCCGAAGCTCCTTTCGAAATCCACGATGGACAAACCGGCGGCTACACCTGGGAGGAGCTGATTCAGACCGTGGCGCAGATCATCGGCCGACCGGTCCGGCGCTTTAGAATCCCGGACTGGTTTATCCAAGCCGCCGCCCGTGGCAACCTTTGGCTCTCGCGAGGGATCGGATACGCCCCCATGCTGACCCCCGGAAAAGTCCGCGAACTGACTCACCCCAATTGGGTGTGCAACGATGCGGCCCTGCGCCGGGCCACCGGTTGGGGGCCGCGGTTTCAGCTGGAGGCGGGGATGCGGCGGACGCTCGAACATCTTCGCAACGGCCGCTGGATGGTTGAACGATAGGTCTCGCCTCCTTAATGATCGAGGACACGCGCATGCCCACTTACGAAGACATATTGGCGATTGTGACCGAGCTGATCAAACCGCTGGCCGCTCCGGGACGCAGCATCCGGGAGGACACGGACCTGGTCGCGGACCTCGAATTTGATTCGCTCAAGGTCATGAACCTCATCGAGCAGGTCGAAGATCGGTTCGACGTCTCGGTTCCGCTGAACATTCTGCCGGACATCCGAACGGTTCGAGACTTCACGGTCCAGCTTCAAGCAATTCTCGGGGACAATTAGACATGGCGATTTTCGATAAATTCCAGCAGTTGGCGGCCACCCGCCGGGCGATGGCCGAAAGCGGGATCCAGTCCATCAACGTGGTCATGGATCGGGTGGTTTCCGCCACCGAAGCCGTCGTAAATGGCCGGCCGCTTATCCTGGCCGGCACCAACAACTACCTGGGGCTTACGTTCCATCCGGAGTGTATCGAAGCGGCCTGCGAGGCGACCCGCACCCTGGGAACGGGGACGACCGGATCCCGAGTCGCCAACGGCAGCTATTCCACTCACGTGCAGCTCGAAACCGAGCTGGCCGATTATTTCCGCCGACGGAGCGTGATCGTTTTTTCCACCGGATACGTCGCCAATCTCGGCATGCTGTCCACGCTGGCCGGAACCGGAGATGTGTTCGTGATCGACGCCGACTGCCACGCCAGCATCTACGACGGCTGCCGGCTGAGCGGCGCCGAGATCATCCGCTTTCGCCACAACGACCCCGCCGATCTGGACAAGCGCCTGCGCCGCCTGGGCGGACGAATTGAAAATACGCTGATCGTGGTCGAGGGGATCTACAGCATGCTGGGCGACCGCGCACCGCTGGGCGACATCGCGGCGGTCAAACGCCGCTACCCCGGCGCCTTTCTCGTGGTCGATGAGGCGCATTCGCTCGGGGTGCTCGGCAGCCACGGCCGGGGGATGGCGGAAGAGGCAGGGGTCGAAGCGGACGTGGACTTCATCATCGGAACGTTCAGCAAGAGCCTGGGAGCCATCGGCGGTTACTGCGCCAGCGACCACCCCGATCTGGATCTCATCCGTTATGCAAACCGGCCTTACGTGTTCACGGCCTCGTCGTCGCCCGCGATCATCGCCTCCACCCGTCGGGCGCTGGGGATCCTGAACGCCCACCCGGAACTGAGACAGCGGCTGTGGGACAACGCCCGCCGCCTCTATGCCCGCTTGCAGGAGTTGGGATATCGTCTGGGACCTGAGCCGAGCCCGATCATCGCCGTGCGTTTCGCCCAGCGCGAGCAGGCCTATGCCCTCTGGACCGCCCTGATCGAACGCGGCGTGTATGTCAATCTCGTGGTTCCTCCGGCGACGCCAGACGGCAGCTCGCTCTTGCGCTGCAGCGTCAGCGCGGGCCACACCCCTGAGCAAATCGCGACGATCGGCAACGCGTTTGCCGAATTGAAGCAGTCGCTCGCAGCCGCGTCCGCCTGACGGCATTCAACCCCACGCCGCGACCCGGCCGGGGGCGCTGGAGTGGTATGAAACTTTTCGTTACACTGGCCCGGAAATACCCCTGGCAAACGATCCTGACCCTGACCGCCATCCTGTTTTCAGGCATCTCGGAAGGTTTTGGCATATCCGCTCTCCTGCCCATCCTCACCACCATCTTCAATCGAAATGCCATCGCCTCGGGCGCGGAGGCCCATTCACCGGAATGGAGCACCCGGCTGGATCAAATGGTCC
>CAZEKN010000008.1:0-9871 GCA_964512755.1 uncultured Desulfatibacillum sp.
ACTCGGACACCAGCGCGGTCAGGGCCAGGCCGCTGAGGGTGTCCAGCATCTCCTGGGCGAGCCGGCGATCGACCGGGTAGCCGGGAGGATCGATGCGCCAGCGCCCGTCCTGGCGGACCAGCACCACGGTTTCAGCGCCCCGCGTCATCTGGATCTTGTCGATGTCGGCCGCTGCAACGGGCGCCAGGGCCGGCAGCGTGTAATGCGTGCGGTCGGCGCTGCGCTGGTAAAGATAGACGGCCAGCACCGCGATGACGACTCCGAGAATCAGAATTTCTTTTTTCATTTTCATAGGGGCGACCCGTAACGATGTTCGAGAGACGTTGACATACCGTTTAAAACGATCAGGATGGCGACGCAAACATCTCGCGGATACGCCGTTTGCGTGCGGTGCGGCGGAACCACACCCCCGCGCCGAAGAGCGCAACCAGCAGCGGCAGTCCGACGATGGCGAACCATTTAATGAGGGTCTTGGCGCCGGGGCCGGTTTCGTTCAGGGGATTGAATTTCTGCTCCTTCGCGCGCATGACGGCGATGCTCTCGCGGCCGTTCAGGTAGTCCAGGACGTTGAGCGCGAAGACCGAGTTGGGGCCGCGTCCGGTTTCGTCGATCACCACGTCCTTGAGCATGTCCGAGGAGGCCATGACGAAGATCCGGCCGGGCCGGCCCTTGGCGATGAACTGCCCCTGGCGCTCGATCCGTCCGGGGTCGACCGCCAACGCGGCCGCCGGCTCCGGGGTGGGCGTTTGGCCGTCGGCCGGGGCCTCCACGGTGCGGACCGGCAGGGGCTTGCCGGCGAAAAAGCTCGGGAAGGCTCCCTCGATGAGATAGGCCAGGGGCCGGCTGCGCATCTCGTCGGCCTGGGCCGGCGGCCGCAGCCCCATGGGGTTCAGATTGATGGGCGCTGTCATCTCCCAGGATCGCTCCGAGGACGCCAGCAGGCGCCAGGCCTTCAAGCCGTTTTCTTGCATGCGCTCGGGCAGAATCTCGACGGGCGATGCCTTCACCGCCACCAGCCCCTTGATGTTGCGCATGAAGCCGAGATCCGGGTCGATGAACCGGCTCTTGATGAGCGGCGCGTAGTAGATCGGCCGGTCCCCGCCGCCCAGCTGCGCCGGCATCTCCTGTCGATAGCAGTTTTCGTCCAGAACATAGGAGCGCTGAATCCGCACGCCATAGTGCTCCAGGAGCGCCTCCAGACCGGTTTCGATCGGCGGGTAGACCGCCTGCCCCTGCATCTGGAGTTCATCGAAGGCATCCACAAACAGGGCGAGGCTCTTGCCCTGCATCAGGAACTGGTCGATCTGCAACAGGTCGTAGTCGCTCAGCTTCTCCCGGGGCTTGACGAGCAACAGGCAGGCGATGCCCTCGGGGATGCGGCCGTCGGCCAGGGACACCGGCTTCAGGGAATAGTTGCGGGAGATCAGCTCGCGGATGTTGCCGAAGGCCTGCAATTCGTCCGGACGGCCGGATCCGCCGGGTCCCGCGCCGCCGATGGGCGCCGCGCCACGGTCCGCGACGAACCCCAGCTGGCTGTGGATGTCGATCAGCGACTCCACGCTGGCGTTGATCATCCGCTCCAGGTCTTCCATCTCCGTCAGTTTGTATTGGGTGCCGATGATCGGGATTCGCACGACGTCGATCAGCGGCAGGTTGATCCGGCGCTCGCCGTACTGAACCACGAGCCCGATCGCGCCCTTGCCGGCCGCGATCTTGCCGTCGGCCGATGCCGGCCAGGAAAGGGCCAGCAGGTTGTTGACGCGGGAGACCTCCTCGAATTCCGGGCCGGACGGAGGCTCGCTGAATTCGTAGGTGAGCTTGCCGTACGTCTTGGCATTCAGGTTCGTCACGGTGCGCTCGATCTCGGCCGGCAGCTCGGGCAGCTGCTTGAGCCCCATCAGGGGGGCGATGGCTTTCAAAGAAGGCGACAGGAACATGCGCACCTGGATCGTGCCGGTCAGCCGCAGCAGCGCGCTGATCTTGGCGTTCATCTTCCGGATGGCAGTGGTGATCTGATACTCCAGGCCGTCGGTGGTGGTGATGGTCGGGATGCGCTCGATCAGATCGCCGTGGATCAGAACCATTCCCATGTAGGCCCGCTGGAATTTGACCTCGTCCTTCTCGATTGCCTGGACCTGAATCGGATGGATCCCGTAGCTGTTGGCGAGCTTTTGATTCTCGCCGGCGTTCGCCGGAACATCGCCTTCCTCGGCGCTGACGTCGTAGAACCGATAACTGAGCAGGCGGTTGGCGTGCAGCGCATACTCTTCGAGCAGGTCGCGCAGATACTGCTCGATGCTGTTGTAGGGTGCGGGCAGGTTGCGGCTGAAGAAGACATGCAGGGTCAGCGGCTCCGACAGCGTGGACACCGACGTCTGGCTGGCATCGGACAGGGAGTAAATGCCGTCGCGGGTCAGGTCGAAGCGCGCGAACAAGGTCATGCCGGCCAGGTTGATCAGCACCACGGCCAGCAAATAGAAGCCGAACTTGATATAGACGACGGATCGCTTGGATCTGAACATGTTCCGTTTCCTCTGCGGTTAGTCGCGCGCCCTCAGGGCGAGGTGCGTGGCGTATAGGCCGATGAAGCAGACGCTGAGAAAGTAGATCAGGTCGCGCGTGTCGATGATCCCCTTGGCGATGTTCTGGAAATGGACGTCCGCCGCCAGAAAAGAGAAGACCAGCGAAACGGCCGGCGGCAGGAAAAACGCCATCTGGTCGACCAGCGTCAGGCCGAAACAGATCGCCAGCCCGATGATGAAAGCGACGATCTGATTGCGGGTAAGAGCCGAGGCGAACAGCCCGACGGCCGCAAAGGCCGCTCCCAGAAAAACCGCCCCCACATAACCGCCGATGACCGGCCCCCAGTCGAGTGCGCCCAGTGCGGCGACCGCGACCGGATAGGCCAAGGTCGGCACCAGCATGGCCGCGACGAAGGCGACGGCCGCTGCGAATTTTCCGAGGATGACGTCGTTGAAGCGCACCGGCAGGGTGAGCAGCGTCTCGTAGGAGCCGATGTGGAATTCCTCCGCAAAGAGGCGCATCGTGACGGCGGGCACCACGAAGGCGAAAATGATGGGCAGCAGCCCGAAGAAATTGCGGAGATTGGCCTGGTTTAGCAGGAAAAACGTGGAAAAGAAAAACCAGCCCGTCACCAGCAGGAAGATCGCGATGACGATGTAGGCGATGGGCGATGTAAAGTACGCATTGAATTCTTTGCGGCCGATGCACAGGGCGTGGCGCATGTCAGCCCTCCTTGGTCAATTCCCGGAAGATATCTTCAAGTTTCAGGGTCTCTTGGTGGAATTCCAACAGGGTCCAGTTCGTCCGGCGGATGCGATGGTAGATCGCGGCGCGTGGATCGCAGGACGGGTCGCAGGTGAGCACCAGACGGACCGCCCCGCCCACCGGCTCGATCAGGCCCAGCTGCGTGACGCCGGCAACTGCAGCCAGCTCCTGCTGCACGGCAGCCGCCTCGGCGTCGGCCAGCGTGACATGGATCTGGGTTTGGCCTCCCAAGGTGTCCTGCAGGCGGGCGGTGCTGCTGTCGGCGACGACTTTTCCGCGGTGGATGATGATCACCCGGTCACAGGTCGCTTCGGCCTCGCTGAGGATGTGAGTCGAGAAGACGACGGTTTTGGCCTTGCCGATGCGCCGGATGATTTCCCGGATCTCCACGATCTGGTTGGGGTCCAGGCCGGAGGTGGGCTCGTCCAGCACCAGGATTTCCGGGTCGTTCATCATGGCGTGGGCCAGCCCCACGCGCTGCCGATAGCCCTTGGAAAGCTCTCCGATCGGCTGGTGCATGACCTCGTTGATGCCGCACAGGTCGCCGAGCTCGCGGATGCGGTCGAGGTTGAGGGGAGTGGGCATGCCCCGCAGATCGGCCACGTACTGCAGGTAATCGAGCACCAGCATGTCGTGGTACAGGGGGGCCGACTCCGGCAGGTAGCCGAGGATTTTTTTGATTTCCAGAAGCTGGTCCTCAATGCTATAGTCCCCTACCTGGATGCGACCGGAACTGGGTTTAAGAAACCCGGTCAGCATGCGCAGCGTGGTGGTCTTGCCCGCGCCGTTCGGCCCGAGCAACCCCAGGATCTCCCCCTGGTGGACGTTGAAGGAGATCCGGTCCACCGCACAGACGTCATCGTAATACTTGGTCAGGTTTTCGACACGGATCATTTCATCAAGCTCCTCAAGAGAAATGGCTGGGCCGGGACATGGGCTATAAAAAATTCAAGGCCGCATGTCAAGGCAGGCCGTCGGGGGGCGGATTGGCAAATTCGATCGCAGCGATTATACTTATGGAGACGCACCGATTCGGGTGGCAAAGGAGGAATCTGAAAAATGGGTTTCAGTCAGGAGCGATCATCGAGTAGATATGCGGCAGCCGTCGTGGCGGCGGCAATGGTTCTGGCGGGGTTGGCGATCATCGGCGGATCCGGAGGCGGCTTGACCCCGCCGGCCTGGGCGACGACTTCCATCGAGCCGCCCATGGTTCCGGCCAGCTTCAGCCAGTTGGCCGAGGCGGTCGGACCGACCGTGGTGAACATCCGCACGGTCAAGACCCTGAAGGGCGGGGGGCCCGTGTTTCGCCATTTCCAGCGCGACCCGGGCGGCCGCGAGAGCCCGTTTAACGAATTCTTCGAGCGGTTTTTCGGCGACGAGATGCAGCGGGAGTTCAAACAGCCCAGCCTGGGATCGGGCTTCATCATCGACAAGGACGGCCACGTGGTGACCAATAACCACGTGATCGAAGACGCCGACCAGATCAAGGTCAAGCTGGACGATGAAAAGGAGTTCGACGCGCAGGTGATCGGCCGTGACCCCAGCACGGACCTCGCCCTCTTGAAGATCAAGTCGAACAGCCATGATTTCCCGGTCGTCAAGCTGGGCGATTCAGCGCAGCTCAAGGTGGGTCAGTGGGTGGTGGCGATCGGCAGCCCCTTCGGCCTGGAACGCACCGTGACCGCCGGGATCGTTAGCGCCAAGGGCCGCGTGATCGGCTCCGGCCCATACGACGACTTCATTCAGACCGATGCCTCCATCAACCCAGGCAACAGCGGGGGTCCGCTGTTGAACCTGAAGGGCGAAGTGGTGGGCATCAACACCGCCATCATCGCCTCCGGCCAGGGGATCGGGTTCGCCATCCCCATCAACCTGGCCAAAGGGATCATCGCCCAGCTTAAAAGCGGCGGCGAAGTGACGCGCGGCTGGCTCGGGGTGGCGATCCAGGACGTCAACCAGGAAATGGCCGAATACTACGGCATCGAAACCAAGAAAGGCGTTTTTGTGGCGGACGTGTTCAAGGGCGATCCGGCCGATGCCGCCGGCATCAAACCCAAGGACATCATCGTGGAGGTCAATGGCCAGAAGGTGGAATCCACGCGCCAGCTCACCAGCTTGGTGGCCGGCATCCCCGTCGGCCAGAGCGCCAAGCTGAAGGTGATCCGCGAGGGGCAGCCCAAAACCTTCACCGTGAAGATCTCCAAGCGCGACGACAGCAAGGTGGCGGCGCGCGGCGAGACCCCCGAGAAGCGTGGTGAAGACCAGCTGGGCCTGCGGGTCTCCGGCCTGACGCCGGAAATCGCGCAGCGCTTCAATATCCGCGAGGCCTCCGGGGTGATCGTGATTGAGGTCCAGAGCGGCAGCCATGCGGACGAGGCCGGGATGCGCGTGGGGGATATCATCAAGGAGGTCAACCACCAGACCGTCGAATCGGTGAAGGATTATTCGGACGCCCTCAAGAAGGTTTCCAAGGACGGCGCCGTCAACCTTTTCATCTGGCGCAAGAATGCCGGGTTCCTGGTGGTCAAGCTGAAGAAATAAAGCGATCCGAGTTTTTAATATTTTCTAAATTCAAAAAGCGCCCTGTTTCGGCGATGCCGGGACGGGGCGCTTTTTTAATCGGCGATGGTCTTTTTCACGTTCGGAATGGTTTCGGGCCGGCCGCGCACCATGTAGCGGCTGTCGCCGCTGCGGGCGGTGACGTTTTCATAAACCCCGTCGTCGCGCCGGACGAGTTTGGTGAATCCGAGGTCCTTGAGCTCGCTGTTGCTCTTGGGGGTGTTGATGTTGATGCGGGACACCCGCTTGCGGACCGGTTCGCCGCAATTGGGGCAGCGCTCCAGGGAGGGGTCGGCCATCGACTGGCGCTGTTCGAAGACCGGACCTAGATCGCAAGGTCGGCTGAGGTGCTCGTATTCATATACCGGCATGGGAATCTCCTTCGGAAGGTCCAACGCTCACGCTGTGCGGTCCAGGCAAAAACGGACCAACCTACCAAAATAGCTTAACAAAAATTTCAGGTTTTGGAAACGGTTCATCGGGCGGTAAAAGTCTAAAGTAAATTGCCAAACAACCGATAGGATTCATATAATTTACTTTCACCGGCACAGCGGTGCTGTGTCCGAAGCGGCCTACCGTCCTCCGGCAGCGACCACGGGTCAGCGAAAACGGAACACCAGCGTATGGATCAACATCAGGCCTCCGGCCCACTAAACGTCGATTTACGGATCAAAGAAGCGGAAACCTGCTACGCGATGGGGATGATCGAGGAGGCTCTTGCCCTCTATCAGCAGGTGGTCGCCTCCGCCAATACCCTGTCCGCCGAGGCCCGGCTGACGCTGACCGAAAAGGTCGACCGGCTGAAAAATGAAATTCAGGATCAAAAGGAGGCGGAGAAAAAGGCGGTTTCCGCTGAGCACATGTCGGCCTTCAAGAAAACGCTTTCGGTCCCCGAAGATTTCGCCACGATGATGGACGGCGCGGCCGCCCTGAAAGAGCTCGGCCTCATGGAAGAAGCCGCGGCCGAGTACGAGAAGCTGCTCGAGGCGGATCCCGCCGCCTGCGACCTGCTCAAATCGGACGGCCTGTCGGATAAACTCATCCGCGATTACCTGACCTGCCTGCTGGATATCTGGGAACCGGCTGAGGTGGTCAAGAGAGCCTACAAGATCCTTTATAAGTTCAGCCTGGGCAACCGGGAGACGGCCCGGTTTCAATTCTGGCTCGGCCAGCAGATGGAACGCAAGGATATGCACGATCTGTCGTTCGACCTCTACCGGACCGCGGCCGAGTTGGACGCCGCCGATCCGGAAATCGCCGAGCGCCTGAAAGCGCTGAAGGCGAAGCTGTCCAGCAACTCCCGCTACGATTACCTGCTGCGCAGCAAACTGATCAGCACGCAGCAGCTGCAGGAGGCGCTGGCCATCGCCAAGAAGTCCAAGAAGAGCGTGGAATATGTGCTGACCGACCGTTTCAAGATCGGCATCCAGGACGTCGGCAAGTCGCTGTCGATGTTCTTCGGATGCACCTTCCGCACCTTTGATGCGGAACTGCCGGTGCCCTTCGAGCTCATCAACAACCTGAAGAAGTCCTTCCTGCTCTACTATGTCTGGGTCCCGTTGCGATGGGACAAGACCGGGATCGAGATCCTGGTGGACGATCCCAAGGATCTGCGCAAGACCGATCACATCCGCGCCCTGATGGGCAACCAGAAAATCAGCATCTCCGTCGGCGTCAAGGAGGACGTGGAGAAGTATATCCAGCACTTCTTCGATCCGCGGGCCGAGAAGACCGCCGAAGCACCGATGGAGAACATCGAGCAGATCCTGCCGGACGTCAGCTTCGAGGAGGAAGAAGAGCTCAACGACGATCGCAGCGGCCTGGACGAGTCTTCCAGCCAGGTGGTCAAATTCGTGGACCAGATCCTGGTGACCGCCTTCCGGAATGGTGCCTCGGACGTCCATATCGAGCCCTCGGTGATCACCCGCAAGACCAGCATCCGCTTCCGGACCGACGGAGTCTGCCATGAGTATGTCCAGGTGCCGAACACCATGGCGCCGGCGATCATCTCGCGCCTGAAGATCATGGCCGAGCTGGACATCGCCGAAAAGCGCCTGCCGCAGGACGGCAAGATCAAGGTCCGGCGCAAGGGGATCCAGGAGTTCGAGCTGCGCCTGTCCACCATGCCGACGGTCGGAAAGTTCGAAGACGCGGTGATGCGCATCCTGACCCGCACCAGCTCGCTGAAGATCGAAGAGATCGGGCTGTCCGAGCGCAACCTGACCGTGCTGAGAAAACTGATCGCCCGCCCCTATGGGATGATTCTGTGCGTCGGCCCGACCGGATCCGGCAAGACGACCACGTTGCATGCGGTCCTGGGCCACATCAACCAGCCGGGGGTCAAGATCTGGACCGCCGAAGATCCGGTCGAGATCACCCAGCCCGGGCTGCGCCAGGTGCAGGTCCGGCACAAGATCGGGTTGGATTTCGCGCGCATCATGCGCGGCTTGCTGCGGCTGGATCCGGATATCATCATGATCGGCGAGATGCGCGACCGCGAGACGTCCGCCATCGCTCTGGAAGCGGCCCTGACCGGCCACCTGGTGCTCTCGACGCTGCACACCAACAACGCGCCGGAAACACTGACCCGTCTGCTGGAGATGGGCATGAACGCCTTGAACATCTCGGACGCCTTTCTGGGGGTGCTGGGTCAGCGGCTCGTGCGGCGGCTGTGCCCCAACTGCATCGAATCCTACCACGCCTCCGAGGAGGAGTTCGAGGAGTTGCGGACCGATTACGGGCGCGACGCCTTCGACCGTGCCGGGTACAGCTACGGCGCCGGGTTCAGTTTGAAGCGCGCGGTCGGCTGCGAAAAGTGCAACGGCACGGGGTTCAAAGGCCGTATCGGGATCCATGAGCTGATGGAGGCCACCACCGCCGTCAAGATATTGATCAAGAAAAACGCGACGTCTTACGAACTGGCCCAGCAAGCCGCCCAGGACGGGATGACGACCTTGAAGCAGGACGGCATCCGCAAAACCATGGACGGGATCACCACGATTCGCGAGGTCCGCCGGGTTTGCGTCGAATAGGCGCCCCAGAAATCGCTCGTCGGAGGGGGCGTCGTGAAAGGGATTTAAAAAGGGTTTCACATGACCGCAACGGCCGGAGAAATCCTACCGGCAGTGTTCGAGGATGGATTCCATGACCCGGAACGCATTGGTGGTCGACAGCGATTTTTTTTTCGTCGAGTTTTTGGCCGGCCTGCTGGAAAAACGAGGCTATCAGGTCTGTAAGGCCTACGACGGCAAGCAGGGGATCGCCAGCCTGGAGAACGGTCCCTACGATATTCTCTTCGCCGACCTGGTCCTGCCCAAAGTGGACGGCCGGCAGTTTTTCAAAGTCGTTCGCAGCAGATTCGAGGATCGGCCTTTCCCGATCGTGGCGCTGTCCGGCACGCTCGTCGAGCAGATGGACGATCTTGACACGATCGGAGCGGACTATTTCATCGCCAAGGGCCCCATCGAGAAGCTTGGCGTTCACCTGAACGAATTCATGGCCGGTCTCGAGAGCCAGCCGGGGCTGCCGCCGACCGAGAAAAAAATCCTGCAGACCGGCGGGGTCTTTCCGCGGCGCGACGCCATGGAGCTGCTGGGTTCGCTCGAATTCTACCAGGCGGCGGTCGACTGCCTGGGGGTCGGGGTGCTCATCCTCGACCGGGATACGCGGATCATCAATGCCAATGCGGCGGCGTTGTCCATCGTCGACCAATCACTGGTGGATCTGCTCAACCGTCCCATCTGGGACGCCTTCCCGCCGAACCGGTCTGCAGAACTGATGAGCGCTCTAAAAGTCACGGGGCGCCACTGCCGTTCCGGTCCCAGCGCATTTTTTGTGGGCCTCAAGGGTCGGATGCTGCGCGCGGTCGTATCGCCGCTGTGCCTGAACGACCTCCCGTCCGGCTGGGTGGTCGCCCTCGAAGGCGCCAGCGCCTGATGGCTTTACCTGGCGCAGTTATTCAATCCTTAAATATTATTATTCCGGCAATAAAATATATTCAATGCGGCCATATCACTCATCTGCG
>CAZEKN010000008.1:9971-21591 GCA_964512755.1 uncultured Desulfatibacillum sp.
AACGTTTGGGTTGAACTTCCCACCGGCCTCTGCTAAGTAAATCTGCGCATATCGAACCGTCTTCCTGAGGAGAGCTGCGATGATCCGAGCCGCCGTTGCCGGCGCAACGGGATATGCCGGGGCCGAACTCGTCCGCCTGCTTACCGGCCACCCCGGCGTTCAGCTGACGATGATTACCTCCCGGCAGTTCGTCGGGCAGCGCTTCGACCGTGTGTTTCCCTCCATGGCCGGCCGGGTGGATCTCGTCTGCGAGGAGCTGGACGACGACCGGATCTGCGCGGCCGCGGACGTCATTTTCACGGCTCTGCCCCACAAGCTGCCGATGAAGATCGCACCCGAGATCCTTAAGCGGGGCCGGAAGACGATCGACCTTTCGGCCGATTTTCGCTTCAACGAGGCCGGCGTGTACGAGGCCGCCTATCAGCCGCATGCTGCGCCGCAGCTCTTGCGGGAATCCGTTTACGGGTTGAGCGAGGTCTATTCGCCCCAAATCGCTTCCGCCCGGCTGGTCGGAAACCCGGGCTGCTATCCCACCAGTGCACTGCTGCCGCTCATCCCTCTGATCAAGGGCGGGCTCGTGGACCCGGGCGGCATCGTCATCGATGCCAAATCCGGCGTGAGCGGCGCTGGGCGTTCACCGTCCCTCACGGTGCACCACTGCGAGGTGAACGAGTCCTTCAAGGCTTACAAGGTGGCGGCCCACCGGCATGCGCCGGAGATGGAGGCGATCTTGAGCCGGGAAGCCGGCCGGAGCATCGCCATCACCTTCGTACCGCATCTGGTCCCGATGACCCGGGGGATGCTGTCCACGATCTATGCACGCCCTTCCGGCGCGGCGACAGCCCGGACGGTTCAAGACTGCCTGGCGGCGTTCTACGCCGGCCGGCCGTTCGTGCGCCTGCGCCCGCCGGGAGCGCCGCCGGACACCCTGCATGTACGGGGCACGAACTACTGTGACATCGGCTTTGTTCTGGACGAGCGCGCCCGCCGCCTGATACTCATGTCGGCCATCGACAACCTGGGCAAGGGCGCGGCCGGCCAGGCCGTCCAGAACATGAATCTCATGTTCGGCCTGGATGAGACCGCCGGCTTGGATCAGATACCCTTCGCGCTGTGACAGCGGGTTTAAGGTTTACAGCTTGAAGTTGAACGATCAGCGGGAAAATGGACCGGCTCTGCCCAAACCTTAAATCTTCCACATTAAACCTTAACCGAGTGAAAAGGAGGACCAAATGACAGCCAAGTTGATCATGGGAACGGAGATCCGCGAGACCATCCTCGAAGAGCTGGCAGCGGAGGTCAAGGCGATCAAGGCCAAACACGGGGTGGTTCCCGGTCTGGTGACGATTCTGGTCGGCGAAAACCCGGCATCGGTGTCCTACGTGACGCTTAAAATCAAGACGGCCCACCGGCTGGGGTTCAAGGAAATCCAGGACAACCAGCCGGCCACGCTGTCCGAAAGCGATCTGCTGGCCCTGATCGACAAATACAACAAGGACGACTCGATTCATGGGATCCTGGTGCAGCTGCCGCTGCCCAAACAGGTCAACGAGAAGAAGGTGCTCAACGCGATCGATCCGGACAAGGATGTGGACGGCTTCCACCCCGTGAATGTCGGGCGCCTGATGATCGGGGGCTCGGAGATTAAATTCCCGCCTTGCACCCCGGCCGGCATCCAGGAGCTCATCGTGCGCTCCGGGGTTCCCACCAGCGGCGCCGAGGTGGTTGTCGTGGGGCGCTCCAACATCGTCGGCAAGCCGATCGCCAACATGATGCTCCAGAAGGCCAAGGGCGCGAACGCGACGGTGACGGTGATTCATACCGGCACCAAGGACATGGCATCGCACTGCCAGCGGGCCGACATCCTGATCGTGGCCGCCGGCGTGCCCGGTCTGGTGAAGCCGGAGTGGATCAAGCCGGGGGCCTGTGTGATCGACGTGGGCGTCAACCGCGTCGGCGAGAAGGTGAGCGAAAAGACCGGCCAGAAAGTGGCCATCCTAAAAGGGGATGTCGACTTCGACGCCGCCAAGCAGGTTGCGGGTTGGATTACGCCGGTGCCGGGCGGGGTGGGGCCGATGACCATCACGATGCTGATGCAGAACACTTTGAAATCATTGAAGTTCAAGCTTGGCATCGCCTGATCCGTCCGGTGATGCGGCCCTCGGATGCACTTCCTGAGAATAAGGTGTTGACAAGGCAAGGCCCGGGTTTCTATAAAGGTCCTGCTTTACGTTGCGAAAAGGCAAAGTCACCGAAAGATGGCGGCGCAAAGCCACGGGTCTAAAGCCGGATTGGCCAGGATAGCCGGGTTGCCGATGTGCCGTTAAAGACCTTCGGGCGGCTGCGCTCGAAGGTCTTTTTGTCGGTGAAGCCAAACAACCCGAAATCACGACGCGACGCAACGCAACACGGCCGGGCCCCCTCAGGCTCCGGCCCCGAGAGGAACGTCATCATGCGCAAAACGATTTCGCTGGTCGTCTTGACGAACTCCGGCTCGGCGGCGAGGCAGTTTCGCATTTCAAGGGCGACGCTGCGCGGGGCGGCCATCCTGGCGTTGGCTCTGCTGGGGATGAGCGGCTTCCTGATCCATGACTATTTCCGGCTGAAAACCGGTGCGCGCTACGTCGACCAGCGCGATCAGGAGCTTTCTGGAACCCTCGCCAGCCAGCGCGACGAAATTCAGATCCAGCGCCAGCAGATCAGCGACTTTTCGAGCGAGATCAACGCGCTCAAGGAGAGGCTGCTGACGCTCCACGAGTTTGAAAAAAAGATCCGGGTCATGGCCGATCTCGACAAACGGCCGGAGAGCGCCAACCTCTTCGGCGTGGGCGGGCCCATCCCCCAGGCGCTGGATCCCAAAACGGCGCTCGGCAACCAGCGCGGCAGTCTCGTGCGCGAGATGCATTCCCAGGTGGATCAGCTGACATTGGCTGCCGTAAACCAGGAAGACCATTTCAAGGCGCTGGTCACCCACATTGAAAAGCAGCGGGGTCTGCTGGCCTCCACCCCCACCATCCGGCCGATCGATCCGGACGTGGAGCATCTGGTGACCTCCCGTTTCGACTATCGCCTTTCGCCCTTCACCAATGTGCGGGAGTTCCACAAGGGGTACGACATCTCCGCGCGGGAGGGCACCTCCATTTACGCCACCGCCGCCGGGACGGTTATCTTCGCCGGCGACAAGGGGCTGCTCGGCAAGACGATCATCATCGACCACGGATATGGCCTCACCACGACGTACGGACACTGCAGCCGGTTTCTGAAACTTCAAGGGGAGAACGT
Source organism: uncultured Desulfatibacillum sp. (assembly GCA_964512755.1). Lineage (GTDB taxonomy): Bacteria > Desulfobacterota > Desulfobacteria > Desulfobacterales > SpSt-501 > SpSt-501. Next base: position 13,254 of record CAZEKN010000008.1, read on the forward strand.
GCGGCGGTGGGATACCATCGCGCTGGTGGGCAATACCGGCCGCAGCACCGGATCCCACCTGCATTACGAGGTGGCCCTCCACGGCGTCCAGGTCAACCCCGAAAAATACTTCCTGAACTGAAAACGGCTATGCCGGACGGCGGATCGCGCGACGGCTGCGGGCACCGGCCCGGCGGATGGGGCCGTTTTCTGCGCGCGGCCGGCGGCCCGCACGGACGGCTGTGCGGGTCCGGCCATGAAAAGGTTGAGCCTCGTTCAGGATTTGCTATAATTGAAACGGTTCGCACCTGAATTTTTATAGAGAGGATATCCTGTTTTCATGGTCATGAAGTTGCTCACCAAGGTGTTCGGCAGCAAGAACGAGCGCGAGCTCCGGAAGCTCCAGCCGGCGGTGGACCGCATCAATGCCCTCGAGCCCGCCATGCAGGCCATGAGCGACGCGGAGCTCCGCGCCCAGACCGGCCGCTTCAAGGAACGGGTCGAGCGCGGGGAATCGCTGGACGACCTTCTGCCGGAGGCGTTCGCCGCGGTCCGGGAAGCCTCCGCGCGGACGCTTAAGATGCGGCACTTCGATGTCCAGCTCATCGGCGGCATGGTCCTGCATCAGGGCAAGATCGCCGAGATGAAGACCGGTGAGGGCAAGACCCTCGTGGCGACCCTGCCGGCCTATCTCAACGCCCTGGCCGGCCGGGGCATGCACATCGTGACGGTCAACGATTATCTGGCCCGCCGTGACACCGAATGGATGGGCCACATCTACCGGTTCCTGGGTCTGCAGGTGGGGACGGTCCTGCACGGCCTGACCGACGCCGAGCGCCAGTCTGCCTACGCCGCAGACATCACCTACGGCACCAACAACGAGTTCGGCTTCGACTACCTGCGGGACAACATGAAGTTCGAACAGCGCTCGCTGGTCCAGCGCGAGCTCAACTATGCCATCGTGGACGAAGTGGACAGCATCCTGGTCGACGAGGCGCGGACCCCGCTGATCATCTCCGGGCCGGCCGAGAAGTCCACCGATCTCTACTACCAGGTGAACGGCCTCATCCCCCGGCTCGCGCGCGACCGCGACTTCAGCGTGGACGAAAAAGCCCGCACCGCCACCCTCACCGAGGAGGGCGTCGCCCGCTGCGAAAAGCTGATGCAGGTGGACAATCTTTACGACCCGAGCTGCATCGAGCTGCTGCACCACATCAACCAGGCCCTCAAAGCCCACGCGCTCTTCAAGCGCGATGTGGACTACATCGTCAAGGAGGGCGAGGTCATCATCGTCGACGAGTTCACCGGACGCCTGATGCCCGGCCGGCGCTACAGCGAGGGGCTGCACCAATCCCTGGAGGCCAAGGAGGGGGTCAAGATCGAAAACGAAAACCAGACCCTGGCCACCATCACCTTCCAGAACTATTTCCGGATGTACCAAAAGCTCGCGGGCATGACCGGCACCGCGGACACCGAGGCGGCCGAATTCAAGAAGATCTACAACCTGGACGTCATGGTGGTTCCCACCCACCGGCCCATGATCCGCATCGACAACGCCGACGTGATCTACAAGACCAAGCGTGAGAAATACGAAGCCGTGCTGGACGAAATCGAAGAACTGCACGCCAAGGGCCAGCCGGTGCTGGTGGGCACCATCTCGATCGACGTCTCCGAGCAGCTGAGCAAGAAGCTCAAGGTCCGCGGCATCCCGCACGAGGTGCTGAATGCCAAACACCACGAAAAAGAGGCCCAGATCGTTTCCATGGCGGGGCAGCGCGGTGCGGTGACGATCTCGACCAACATGGCCGGCCGCGGCACCGACATCGTGCTCGGGGAGGGCGTGGTGGACCGGGGCGGGCTGCACATCCTCGGGACCGAGCGGCATGAATCGCGCCGCATCGACAACCAACTGCGCGGCCGGTCCGGGCGGCAGGGCGACCCGGGCTCCTCGCGTTTCTATCTGGCTCTGGAGGACGACCTGCTGCGCATCTTCGGCGGCGAGCGCATTACGGGCTTCATGGAAAAGCTCGGCATGCAGGAGGGCGAGCCCATCGAGCACACCCTGATCAGCCGGGCCATCGAAAACGCCCAGTCCAAGGTCGAGGGGCACAACTTCGACATCCGCAAACACCTGATCGAATACGACGACGTGATGAACCAGCAGCGGGAGGTCATTTACGGCCAGCGCCGTGAGATCCTGATGGGCAAGGACCTGCGGCCGGAGATCATGGAGATGATCCGGGAGACCGCGGGCCGGATCGCCGACACGGTTACGGCCGAAAAGACCCACCCCGAGTACTGGGACTTGAAAGCGCTCTCCGATGCGGTCTTCAAGCAGTTCAATTACCGGCCGGAAGGCCTGACGCCGGAGGCCATCGAGGCCATGACTCCCGAGGACCTGGCGGGCCGGCTCGCCGATGAGGCCGTTCGGATCTACGAAGGCCGGGAGGCGGCGATCGGGGTCGACAACTATCGGCGTCTCGAACACGTGGTCATGCTCCAGACCATCGACAACCTCTGGAAAGACCACCTGCTGTCCATGGATCATCTCAAGGAGGGCATCGGGCTGCGCGGTTATGCCCAGCAAAACCCCCTGCTGGTCTACAAAAAAGAGGGCTTCGAGATGTTCCAGGGGCTGATGGACCGCATCGAAGAGGAGACGCTGGCCATCCTGTTCCGCATTCAGATCGCGGCGCCGGAGCGCATGGAGACCCTCCAGCGGCCCCGCGAGCAGCGGCTCACCTTTTCGGGCGGCGGCGAACCGGCCCGCAAGGCGCCCGCCCACCGCAGCCCGGACAAAGTCGGGCGCAACTCGCCCTGTCCGTGCGGTAGCGGCAAGAAGTTCAAGAAGTGCTGCGGACGTTGAGCCCGGCCGAGCCGGGGGTCTCTTTACAAAAACTCGCCGCAGTGATTATAATGAACCATTGTCGGGAAGCGGCTCCGGCCGGCGCCCCGGCGGATTGCCGGCCCTCCCGCGCGTTGAGGAATCCATGAGCGAACAACGCCCGCAGCTTGAGGAAGAGGTCCGTTCCGGGACGGAGATTCATCTGGACGAGCCGCCCCTGTTCAAGGTGCTCCTGCTCAACGACGATTACACCACCATGGATTTCGTGGTGGAGGTGCTCAAGCATGTTTTTCACAAGTCCGATGGGGACGCCCACCGGATCATGATGAACGTTCATCGCAACGGTTTCGGCGTCTGCGGGCTCTATCCGCGCGACATCGCCGAAACCAAGATCGACATGGTAAACAGCCTCGCCCGGGAAAAGGGATTCCCGCTCAAGTGCGCCATGGAAAGAGACTAAGCTTATGATCAGTAAGGAATTGTCCGCCACGCTGGGCTTCGCCGTGCGCGAAGCCAAGAAGCGCCGGCACGAATACGTCAGCGTCGAACATATCCTGTTCGCCATCCTCTACGAGCAGAGCGGGATTGAAATCGTCGAGAACTGCGGCGGCAACGTCGATACCATCCTCAGACAGCTGGAAACCTTTTTTGAGGAAAAAATCGAAAAGATCCCCGAGGGCAGTGAATACGTCCTGCAGCAGACCATCGGGTTTCAGCGGGTGATCCAGCGGGCGGTCAGCCATGCCCGTTCCGCCGACAAGGCCGAAGTGTCGGTGAGCGACATCCTGGCCTCCATCTTCCTGGAGAAGGACTCCCACGCCGAGTATTTTCTGAGCACCGAGGGCGTGACGCGGCTCGACGTACTGAACTACATCTCGCACAAGATCCCCAAGACTTCCGTTCAGGAGCGCGAGCAGCCGGACGCGCGGCCCGGAACCGAGGAGCGGCGGCGCAAGAGCAGTCCGCTCGAGATGTACACCACGGATCTGGTCCGCCAGGCCCGCCAGGGGAAACTCGACCCGGTCATCGGCCGCCAAACCGAAATCGAGCGCACCATGCAGGTGCTCTGCCGCCGGCGCAAGAACAATCCCGTCTTTGTCGGCGACCCGGGGGTCGGCAAGACCGCCCTGGCCGAGGGGCTCGCCCAGAACATCGCCAAGGGCGAGGTGCCCGACCTGCTGAAAGAGGTCCATATCTACGCCCTGGATCTGGGCGGCATGCTCGCCGGAACCAAGTTCCGGGGAGACTTCGAGCAACGCCTGAAGGGCGTCATCGCCGAGCTGAAGCGGCGCCCGAATTCGGTTCTCTTCATCGACGAGATTCACACGATCGTCGGCGCCGGTGCCACGAGCAGCGGGTCGATGGATGCCTCCAACATCCTCAAGCCGGTGTTGACCAGCGGCGAGATCCGTTGCATTGGGTCCTCCACCTACGAGGAGTTTAAGAACCACTTTGAAAAGGATCGGGCCCTGTCGCGGCGTTTCGAGAAGATCGAGGTGCCCGAGCCGCCGGTCGGCGAGAGCATCCAGATCCTCAAGGGGCTGCGCTCGCGCTATGAGGAGCACCACGGGATCGAGTACACCGACAGTGCCCTGAAGTCCGCGGTCGAGCTGTCGGCCAAGTTTCTGAACGACCGCTATCTGCCGGACAAAGCCATCGACGTGATGGACGAGGCCGGCGCCTTCGTGCGACTGTCCGGGGCGGCCGGGCGCAAGAAGATCCATCCGTCCGACATCGAAAAGATCGTGGCGAAGATGGCGCGCATCCCCACCCAGAGCGTTTCCACCTCCGACCGCACCAAGCTCGAGAACCTGGAGGCCCGGCTCAGGGAGGTGGTCTTCGGGCAGGACGACGCCATCCGCGCCCTGGCGACCTCGATCAAGCGCTCGCGGGCCGGGCTGGGCATCCCCGGCAAGCCCATCGGCTGCTTCCTGTTCACGGGTCCGACCGGCGTCGGCAAGACCGAGGTGGCCCGCCAGGTGGCCTTGATCCTGGGGGTGGAGTTCATCCGTTTCGACATGAGCGAATATATGGAAAAGCACGCTGTGGCCCGGCTGATCGGCGCGCCGCCGGGCTACATCGGCTTCGACCAGGGCGGGCTGCTGACCGACGGCATCCGCAAGCATCCCCATTCGGTGCTGCTGATGGATGAGATCGAAAAGGCCCATCCGGACCTCTTCAACATCCTGCTGCAGGTGATGGACCACGCCACGCTGACCGACAACAACGGCAAGAAAGCCGACTTCCGCAACGTGATCCTGATGATGACCTCCAACGCCGGCACCCGCGAGATGAGCACCCAGACCATCGGGTTCGGGGACGCGCAGCGCGGCATGTCCTCCAAGGGCCGCAAGGCCATCGAGCAGATGTTCAGCCCGGAGTTCCGCAACCGCCTGGACGATACCATCGCGTTCAATTCCCTCAGCACCGCGATCATGGAGCTGGTGGTCGACAAGTTCATGAAGGAACTCAACGGCCAGCTGGCGCCCAAGAAGGTGCATCTGAACTACTCCCCGGCGCTGCGCAGCTGGTTGGCCCTGAAGGGCTACGATTCGCGTTACGGCGCGCGGCCGCTTGCCCGCGTCATCCAGACCGAAATCAAGAACAAACTGTCCGATGAAATCCTTTTCGGTCGACTGCAGAAGGGCGGCGAGCTGACGCTCGACATCGACGCGGACCAGGTCGCCTTTCGATACGACTGATGCCCCATGCCGGTTTTCGTGCTTTCGGAGGCTCTCAAATTTCCTCCGCCTCGCCTGGCGACGCCGGAGGGGTTGCTCGCCGTCGGCGGGGACTTGAGCCGGGAGCGCCTGCTGCTGGCCTACCGCCAGGGAATCTTTCCTTGGTTCTCCGACGATGAGCCCATCCTGTGGTGGTCTCCAGATCCCCGGCTGGTGCTCTACCCCCAGGAATTCCACCGTTCGCGGTCGCTGGAGAAAGTCATCCGGCGCGGCGCGTTCCGGGTCACGACCGACCAGGCATTCGAAACCGTGATCCGCGAATGCGCCGCGGTGCGCGCGGCGGGCGGGGAGGGCACCTGGATCGTGCCGGACATGATTCGGGCTTACTGCGACTTGCACCGCATGGGGGTGGCGCACTCGGTCGAGGCCTGGAGCGGCACGCGCCTGGCCGGCGGGTTGTACGGCGTGTCGCTCGGCTCGGGCTTCTTCGGCGAATCCATGTTCGCGCGGGAGACGAACGCCTCGAAGGTGGCCCTGGCCGCCCTGGCGGCCTACCTGGCGGCCGAGGACTTCGGGCTCATCGACTGCCAGGTGACGACCGGCCATCTCCAGCGCCTGGGGGCGCGCGAGATTCCGCGGAATCGCTATCTGGAGGAACTGAAACGCTGCCTCAAGGCGCCCACACGCATCGGCCAGTGGACCCTTCCCGCGGCGCTCCTGGCCGATTCGCCGGCCAAACGGCGGCGCGTTTAGGATATCACCATGGAGAAAGACTGTATTTTCTGCCGGATCGCACGGGGCGAGACGCCCACCGACATCCTGCACGCCACCGATCAGCTGATCGTTTTCCGGGACATCCGGCCCCAGGCGCCGGTCCACCTGCTGATCGTGCCGCGCAAGCACATCCGCAGCGTCAACGACCTGGAGCCCGACGACGCGCCCATCCTCGGCGAGCTTTTCCGGGCGGCCCGGGAAATGGCCCGGCGACTCGACATCGCCCGCGACGGCTATCGGCTGTTCGTGAACGTGGAGCGCGGCGGCGGGCAGGTCATCTTTCACCTGCACCTGCACCTGATCGGCGGCTGGGGACGCTAACGACGGATGCAGGTTGCCGCGATACGGGTCATGGTTCTTGACAAAGCGTACGCAATAACGTACATTTACAAATCATGGAGGGGCCAATCATGCCAACGTTGACCGCCACGGAGGCGAGATCGAAATTCTACCAGTTGATCGATGAGGCGTCATCAACCCATGAACCTTTCCTGATAACGGGCAAACGCGCCAATGCGGTGCTGTTGTCCGAGGATGACTGGAAAGCGGTTCAGGAGACCCTCTATCTGCTCGGCATACCGGGAATGCGGGCATCGATCCGGAAGGGGTTGAAAACGTCGCTGAATAAGTGCTCCGACCGTCTGGATTGGTGATGTGGCGGAATTTCTTTACCAAACAAGCTCAAAAAGACGCCAAGAAAATAGCAGCTTCCGGGTTGCGCTCCAAAGCCGAACATCTCCTGAGCATCCTCCAAGAAGATCCTTTTCAGAATCCGCCGCCGTTTGAAAAACTAGTCGGTGATTTATCAGGGGCCTGTTCCCGCCGAATCAACATTCAACACCGTCTGGTTTACCAAGTCCTGGAAAGAGAAAAAATCGTTAAGGTATTGAGGATGTGGACCCATTATGAGTAAACCGCGTGTCTCTCCGAACGGCGGCCTTTACATCCACATCCCGTTCTGCGTCTGCAAGTGCGCGTATTGCGACTTCTATTCGGTCTCCGACCTGAACCTGAAACCCGCGTTCCTGAAGGCCCTTTCTGCGGAGATCGCCGCGGCTGAAGCCGGGCCGCTGGCCTTCGACACCGTTTATTTCGGCGGCGGCACGCCTTCGATTCTCGACCCGGTGGAGGTCGAGGGGATTATCGACCAGCTGAATTCCAGGTTCCGGCTGGCCGGACCGGTGGAAGTGACGATCGAGGCCAACCCGGGGACCGTCGATTCGGAAAAGCTGAAAGGGTTTCGCTCGGCCGGCGTCAACCGTATCAATATCGGCGTTCAGTCCTTTCGGGAGGAAAATCTGAGGCGGCTCGGCCGGATCCACTCGGCCGGGCAGTCGCGCGATGCCGTCGCCGCGGCGCGCCGGGCCGGGTTCGAAGACGTCGGGCTGGATCTGATCTACGGCCTGCCGGGCCAAACCATGGGCGCCTGGACGATGGACATCGAAAACGCCCTCGCCTACGATCCGGAGCACCTGGCCTGCTACGTGCTCAGCGTCGAGCCCGGCACGGCGCTGGCCGAGGACGAGCGCCTCGGCCGCTTCCGGCCGGCGTCGGAGGAAGACACGGCCGGGCTGTTCCTGGCGACGTCGGAGCGCCTGGCCAGGCGCGGCTACCACCACTACGAAATATCCAATTTTGCGCGCGGCGCGGCCTCCGGTGGAGATGCGCGGGTGTCCCGACACAATTCCAAGTACTGGGCCTACGCGCCCTATTTGGGCTTCGGCCCGGCGGCACATTCTTTCCAACCCCCCCGGCGGTTCTGGAACCACCGCGATGTCCGGCGCTACATCGCCGAGCTGCAGGCCGGCCGCCGGCCGCCCGGTGGAGAGGAGTCGCTGAGCGTGGACCAGCAGATGCTGGAGGTGGTCATGCTGGGGCTGCGGACGTCGGCGGGGATCGACCGGGCGGATTTCAAGGCGCGCTTCGGCCGGGATTTCAACGAGCGTTACGGGGCCTCGGCGGATGAGCTGGCAGCCCGCGGGCTGCTCACGCTCGAAAACGGACGCTGCGCGCCGACGCGGCAGGGCATGCTCTTCCTCAACACGGTCGTCGCCGCCTT
>CAZEKN010000009.1:0-21456 GCA_964512755.1 uncultured Desulfatibacillum sp.
AAGATTGCTTCGCTGAGCCGGAGGGAAAAAAACGCCCGTTACGAACTTCAGGCCAAGGCCGAGGTCAGCAAAAAGATCCTGCCGTTCAATCTGCACCATGTGCTGTTTTTCGTCTCGTTCTGGGACGAGCAGACCGACTGGTACATCATCGACTTCGTCTATTGAAGTACGCCTCATGGCCCGCGTGGAGCGGAGGCCCTGTTCCGCCTCATGCTCGCTCACGGCGCAACCGGTTAATGTCCGGAGTAACCATCCCATGTCATTGAGAGTCATTGCGGGGGAGCTCAAGGGCCGCAAACTGCATACAGCTTCGGGTCTGCGGACGCGGCCGACCGCCGAGCGCACCCGTGAGGCGATATTCAACATCCTCGGGTCCACGGTCCAGCAGGCCCATGTGCTGGATCTTTTCGCCGGCACCGGCGCTTACGGCATTGAAGCGCTCAGTCGCGGAGCGGCTTCCGTACTGTTCATCGAGGTCGACCGCCAGGTCTGCGTCGTGCTGACCGGAAACATCCAGACCTGCGGAATGGCCGACAAGGCCCGGGTCCTGCGCTGGGATGCCTCCCGCAATCTCAACTGCCTGCGGACCCACGAACCCCGATTTCAGCTGGTCTTCATGGACCCGCCTTACGGACGCGGCCTGGTGGAACCGGCGCTCTCCCACCTTCACCAAGCCCGCTGCGCCACGGACGGCGCGCGGCTGGTCGTCGAGCACGACAAAGACGACCCGCTGCCTGAACCGGCAATGCCCTATCGGCTTCACGATCAGCGCCGATACGGCAGGACGCTTGTGTCTTTTTTAACTTATGTGCTATGAGGCGGCAGCCGGCCGCCGACTGCTGCAACCAATCGCTCGACTCTTCGAAAAGGACCGTGCCATGGAACGCGTCGTCATCTATCCTGGATCGTTCGACCCGGTCACCAACGGCCACCTCGATATCATCGAACGGGGGATCCAGATTTTCGACAAGCTCATCGTGGTCATTTTAAAGAATCCCAAGAAACAGTTCCTCTTTTCGCCGGAGGAGCGCATCGAAATGCTGAAGGCCAGTCTGATGGATTTCCCCAACGTGGAGGTGGATACCTACGACGGTCTGCTGGTAGAGTACGCGGCGCAACGCAAGGCCCAAGCGGTTTTGCGCGGGTTGCGCGCCCTGTCGGACTTCGAGTACGAATTCCAGATGGCGCTCATGAACCGCCGCCTGAAGCGGGAGATCCAGACCGTGTTCCTGATGACCGGCATGCGCTGGATCTACACGAGTTCCTCCATCATCAAGGAAGCGGCCATGTTCGGCGGCGACGTCGAAGGCATGGTGCCGCCGCTGGTGCTTGCCCGCCTCCGGGAAAAATTCCCGATCCTCGCAAACCCCAATTGAGGCCGCCCCCATCCGAATGGATCTCTGGCAACTGCATATCTTCTGCCGGGTGGTCGAGTGCAAAAGCTTTTCCAAGGCCGCCGAAGCGGTTCATCTTTCGCAGCCGACCGTGAGTAGCCATGTCAAGGATCTGGAAGACCACTTCGGGTGCCTGCTGATCGACCGGTTGTCCAAAGAAGCCGCCCCCACGCAAGCCGGCCGACTGCTTTACGGGTATGCCCGCCGAATGCTCGCCTTGCGCGATGAAGCCGAGACGGCTCTGGCCCAGCACCAGGGCCGCATGCGGGGCCATCTGGCTATCGGCGGCAGCACGATTCCCGGCGGCTACCTGCTGCCCCGCGTGATCGGGAAATTCAAGATCCAATACCCTCAGATCCGGCCGTCGCTCATCATCGCCGATACTCAGCGGATTATCGCCGGCGTGGTGGAGGGGGCGATCGAATTGGGGGTGGTCGGCGCAGAATCGCGGGACAAGAATATCCTGCAGGAGCGCCTGATCGATGACCACATGCGCCTGATCGTAACGGCCGATCATCCGTGGGGTGCGCTGAAAAAAATCTTGTTGGATCGGCTGCTGAGCGAGCCCTTCATCGTCCGCGAACGCGGCTCCGGGACGCTGATATCCATCCAGGAGCGACTCAAACAACAAGGTCGCAGCGTCGAGGAACTGAACATCGTAGCGGAAATGGGAAGTACCGAAGCGGTCCGCCAGGGAATCAAGGATGGGATCGGCGTATCGATTCTCTCGACGCTGGCGGTGAGCGAGGATCTCGAATCCGGAGCCTTGAAAGCGCTCTCCGTAGAAGGGCTCAACCTGACGCGCGGTCTCTACCTCACCCGCCATCGCCAGCGCAGCCTATCGCCGCTGGCCCAGGCTTTCGTGGAATTTCTAAAGAAACACCTGCAACGGTAATAGCGTGCTCCGGCGGTTCGATCGGTCTGAATGGATGGTTTCACTGGGAAAGGCCGCCGGATTCCGGCCGCTGCGCGGACATGCGCTCAGGATTCCGGCCAGCCGTGTTCCCCCACCAGCTTGACGAACCGGCAGCCTCCCAAGTTGCTCTGACGGATTCCCGTTTTTTCCTTGACGAGCTTGATCAGATCCTGGGAATGCGGATTGCCGACCGGCGCCACGAGCCGTCCGCCGACGGCCAGTTGATTCACCAGAAGTGCGGGAATTTTCGGCGTTCCGGCCGTGATGATGATGGCGTCGAAGGGGCTTTCCTCCTCCCAGCCCTTGGAGCCGTCGCCGTAACGGGTGACGACATTGAACAGGCGCAGTTCGTCGAATAACCGCCGGACCTGCAGGTAGAGCGCCCGGATGCGTTCGATGGTGTAAACGCGGTAAACGATCCGGGCCAGAACCGCCGCCTGATATCCGGAGCCGGTTCCGACTTCCAAAACCCGGTCCTCCCGGCCCAGCTGGAGGGCCTGCGTCATCTCAGCCACGATGTAGGGCTGGGAAATGGTCTGCTGCTCGCCGATCGGAAGCGGGAAATCGCCGTAGGCCTGGTCGCGCAAGGCTTCGCTGACGAAAATATGGCGCGGTACGTTGCGCATGGCTTCCAGAACGGCCGGGTCGCTGACCCCTCGGGCTTCGATCTGCTGACGCACCATCTCTTCCCTGAGACGCTGATACTTTAGGGATCCCTTTTCCACGGAACACCTTTCCGGCGGCGTAAACCGCTTCGGGTTTTCTATCAACTCGGTGGATGCCGGTCAAGTTTTCAGGCGGGGACCGGCATCTTTCAACCCTCCATTGGATCTGCTAATATCCCGTCGGGAAAGGTCCTCCGAAACTGCGGCGGATTTTCCGGGAGGAGCAATGGCATGTGGCCACCGGGGCATTTTCTGATCATCGTGACGTTGCTGATATTCATCGTCGCGGCCGGTACGATCGGCTTCGAGCTGATCGAGGGCTGGGGGTTCATGGACGCCCTGTACATGACGGTCATCACCATTGCCACCGTCGGTTACCAGGAAATCCGCCCGTTGGGGGAAGCCGGCCGGATATTCAACATGGTGCTCATTTTCTTCGGCCTCGGCACCACCACCTATGTCGCCGCCAGTGTCGTGCGATTCATGGTGGAGGGCCGTATCCGAGCCATCATGGGGAGGCGCCGCTTGGACAGAAGGATCGATCGCTTAAGGAACCACTACATCGTCTGCGGCTACGGCCGGATCGGGCGGATTCTCTGCCAGACATTGCAGCAGAAGCCGGTCGATCTGGTGGTCGTTGAAAAAAGCCCCGACCTCGTCCCCGTGATGGAGCAGGACCGGGTGTTGTTCGTCCAGGGTGAGGCCACGGGCGAAGAGACGCTTCAGCGGGCGGGAATCGCGCGAGCCCGGGGCCTGGTGGCGGTCCTCGGAACCGATACCGACAATGTGTTTCTGGTATTGACGGCCAGACAGCTCGCTCCGCAGTTAATGATCATCGCCCGCGCCAGCCGTGAAGAATCCAAGAGCAAACTGCGGGCCGCGGGTGCGAATATTGTTGAATCTCCTTATGAAATGGGCGCGTTCCGGCTGTCCCAGCGGATCATGCGACCGGCGGTGACCAGCTTCCTGGATTCAGCCTTTTCCGACACCCGCAAGGATATTCAGATGGAGGAATTGGCGGTGAGCCATAACTCTCCGTTGGCCCATTTGACCTTAAAGGACTCGGGCATCCGCCAGAAGTACAATCTGATCATCATCGCTATAAAGAACACCGACGGCGCCATGCTTTTCAATCCGTCCTTCGAAACCACGATCCGCCCCGGCGATACGGTCATCGCCGTGGGTGAGGTCGAAAACCTGGACCGGCTTGAACATGCGTTGAGCCCGTAATGGGGGGTGGCTTATATTTTATAGATGATCCGCTTGTCGGTGATGATGATATCCACGTGCTTGTCGTGCGACTCGGTGGGGATTTGCGGAATAATTTGCTCTTCGAAGGCGAGGGCCACCTTGCGCGTCGTGGCCGGCAGATCCGGGATGAACCGATCATAATAACCGAGGCCTGAACCGATGCGCGCTCCCTTTTCGTCAAACGCTATCCCAGGAATGATGGCGATGTCGATTTTCTGGAGGGGCACCGGCTTGCACCGGGCCGGATTGGGCTGGGCCACGCCACGGGGCCCCGGCGACAGGTCTTTGCCCGGATGGTCCACCTTCAAGGTGGTCACCTTGAACCGTTCGGAATCAAACGCCGGCAGTACGACGATCTTGTTGAATTCATAGGCACGCTTTAGAATGGTCTTCGTCCGAACCTCATTTTCACCGTCGATATACAGCAGAACAATTCGGGCTTCCAGGAAATTGGCAAACCCAAATAACCTGGACTCAATCGCCTTGGTTTTTTCGACACGCTGTTTTTCCGACATGCCGTTGATGGCCTTGGCGATATCCTTTCGGATTTGCTCTTTCGTCGATCTGATTTCGTCCATGCATTCTCTCCCTGCGGTGAAGAGGCTGTGGGGTAGGGGAATATCCATTGACTAAATCCAAAGGCCTGTGTATGGATTTTATTACCCTATAACCCACCGGTCAAACAAGCTACTAAATTTATTATTATAATCGATTTATGCTGGAAATCAAGCGGGTCAGACAAAATTTAGCGGACGTCGAAGCCGCCCTCGGCACCCGGGGGCCCGGCGTGGATATCGGTCCTTTCAAATCCGTAGACGAGCAGCATCGCAAGACGCTCCTGGAGATCGAAGCGCTGCGCCACCGGCGCAATGTGGTTTCGGATGAAATCGCCCGCCTAAAAAAAGCCGGCGAACCGACCGACGAGTTGATGACGGAGATGCGCACGGTCGCCGCACGCGTCAAGGAGCTGGAAAAGACGCTCGCCGAGACCCAGGAAGCGCTCAGCCGCATCCTGATGGGCATCCCCAACCTGCCCCACGCCTCGGTCCCGGTGGGACGGGACAGCTCTGAAAATCCGGTGGTCAAGACCCGGGGCGAGCCGACGCGATTCGACTTCGAGCCCAAAGCGCATTGGGACATCGGCGCCGCCCTCAAGATTCTCGATTTGGAACGCGCCACCAAGATCACCGGCGCGCGCTTCCCCCTTTATTTCGGAGTTGGTGCCCGGCTGGAGCGGGCTTTGATCAACTTCATGCTGGACGTCCACACGACTGAAAACGGCTACCGGGAGATTCTGCCGCCTTTCATCGTCAACCGCCAGTCCATGACCAGCACCGGCCAGCTGCCGAAATTCGAGCAGGACCTTTTCAAGCTGGAGCAGTGGGACTATTTTCTGATTCCGACGGCCGAAGTGCCGTTGACCAACATCCATCGAGATGAGATCCTGGACGAGGAATCGCTCCCGCTTTATTACACGGCGGTTACCCCGTGTTTTCGATCGGAAGCCGGCTCGTATGGGAAGGACACCCGCGGCCTGATCCGCCAGCATCAGTTCAACAAAGTGGAATTGGTGAAATTCTGCACGCCGGAGGCCTCCTATACGGAACTGGAGAGCCTTCTCGTTCAGGCCGAATCGATCCTGGCCAGGCTCGGAATTCCGTATCGCGTGGTGCTGCTGTGCACGGGAGACATGGGGTTTTCCGCAGCCAAAACATACGACATCGAAGTGTGGATGCCCGCCCAGGGCACCTATCGGGAGATCTCCTCCTGCAGCAATTTCGAGGATTTCCAGGCCCGCCGGGGCAATATCCGGTTTCGGCGCAAGGGCAAAAAGGGCACCGAACTGGTCCACACCCTCAACGGGTCCGGCCTGGCGGTCGGCCGCACGTTTGCGGCCATCCTGGAAAACTTTCAGCGCGCCGACGGGACGGTTGTGATCCCGGAGGTGCTCAGACCCTACATGGGCGGATTGGACCTTCTCACGCCGTGAAGATCGACGAATTCCCGAAAGACATTCAGCCGCACCTGCTTCCATCCCATGAGGGCCGTCTGGTCTATCGCTGTCTGGGATGCGGGGCGCAGTTCGATATCGAGCAATTGCTTTACGTCTGCCCGGAATGCCGCCAGGTGCTGCTGCTCGAAGACACCCGCTTCGAGCGGCTCAAGGCCGCTTCGGGCGCCTTCTGGCGGCGGATCTTCGACTACCGCAAAATGCTGACCGTGCCGGCCTTGCGGGGCATCTATCGCTACCATGAGTTCATTGGGCCGGTCATCCCCTTGGATGCCGTACTTTATTTAGGCGAGGGCCACACCCCGGTGGTGCCGGCCAACGCCCCGCTGCGTGATGAACTCGGGATCGATTTCTATTTCAAAAACGACGGCCAGAACCCGAGCGCGTCCTTCAAGGACCGGGGGATGGCCAGCGCCCTGAGCTACATCCATAGCCTGATCCGGCGCGGGGTCCTGTCCGAAGTGCTGGCCGTCTGCGCCTCGACCGGCGACACCTCCGCGGCGGCCGCCCTCTATGGCGCCTATCTGAAGCCGCGGGTCAAATCGGCCGTTCTCCTGCCGCACAAAAAAGTGACGCCCCAGCAGCTGTCCCAGCCGTTGGGCAGCGGAGCCACCGTGTTTGAGATTCCCGGCGTCTTCGACGACTGCATGAAGGTGGTCGAGGCGCTCTCCGATGAATACCCCGTGGCGCTGCTCAACTCCAAGAACGCTTGGCGCATCCTCGGCCAGGAGTCCTATTCGTATGAGATCGCCCAGGACTTCGAATATGACGTGTCGCGATTGGCGGTGATCGTCCCGATCGGCAACGCCGGCAACATCACGGCCGTCATGAGCGGATTCCTGAAATTTTGGGAAGCCGGGGTCATCACCGCGCTTCCTAAAATCGTCGGGGTCCAATCCGAGCACGCCGATCCGGTGGTTCGCTACTACCAGGAACCGCAGGCCGACCGGCGCCGTTTTGTGCCGGTCACGGTCCGGCCCAGCGTGGCTCAGGCCGCCATGATCGGCAATCCCGTGTCCATGCCGCGGGTGATTCACATGGTGGAGCGCTACAACCAGACCGCCGGCTGCCAGCGGGTCTTTTTTGCAGCCGTCACGGAACAGGCGATCATGGACTGGCAGCTTGCCGCCAACCGCAACGGGCACATCGCCTGCACCCACGGCGGCGAAACGCTGGCGGGGCTGCGCGCGGCCCGCGAGCGCGGCTGGCTGCGGCCGGGGGACGTCGCCGTTCTCGATTCGACCGCCCACGCGCTTAAATTTTCTGGATTCCAGGATATGTACTTCGAAAACCGCTTCCCGGAGGAGTTTGGCATCCGGCCGAATCCGGCCCTGATCAACCAGCCGGTCTACATCCGGCCCGGGGACCTTGAGAAGGTGCCCGCTCCCGGACAACCGCTGAAGGGCGAAGAGTTCCAGCGCTTTGTGCGCCGGACCGCGGAAGACATCGCCGGCCGCCTCGGGCTCCGCAAACGCGCTTGACCTATCCGGCTGAAAGGAAAGCACCCCCCATCCACCGGGATTCCGGTTGGGAGACAGGCCTCGTAACAAGCCTGAAGACAAGGTGGTCCATGATGAGAAACTGGCTACATCCGAAGGCAACCGTTGTGCTGCTCACCCTATGGCTGGCCGCCTGCGCCGCGTCCACTCCATCCGGCCCCGCCGGTGCTCCCGAAACCCCCGCCGGAGAACGCAACAAAGCCGCGGCGGAAGCCAACCGCAATGTCGGCGAGGCCTATCTGGCGGGCGGGAATTTAATGGCGGCTCTGCGGGAACTCAAAAAAGCCGAAAGCTTCGATCCGGTAGATCATATCACCCAGTATGACATCGGGCTGGTTTACTACTACCGGGAACGCTACGACCAGGCCATTCCCTATTTTGAGAAGGCCATTCAACTCAAGCCCGATTTCGCACCGGCGATCAACGGCCTTGGCAACGCGTATTCCGCCCTGGGCCATTGGGACAAGGCGATCGAAGCCTATCAAAAAATCATCGAAGATGTCTTCTACGGCACGCCCCACTTCGCGCTCTCGAACATGGCGCTGGCGTATTACCAGAAGGGCGATTACGTCCGCGCCGAAAAATATTTTCTCGATGCCCTGAAGCTGAGCCCCGACTTTGTGAATGCACTGGGCGGCCTGGCCACGACCTACATGGCCCAGGGCCGTTACGAGGAGGCCGTCCAAAAACTCGAGCGGGCGGTGCGCAAAGAGCCCAAGCTGGCCCAGTTGCATTTCGAGCTCGGCCGGGCGTATCGCGGCCTCGGCGATCCGGGCAAGGCCCGCGATGAATTTCAGCGCGCCGCGCAGCTCGCTCCGGATTCACCGCTGGCCGACGAAGCCCAGCGGGAGCTGAAAACGCTGTCGCCCTGATTCCGGTCAATAAAAAAAAAGCGAGTGGCACGCAGGTGCCACTCGCTTTTTTTTTATTGGACTCAGCCCGGCTTAGATCGTCCGGCGCTGCTCCAGCTGAATGATGCGCGGGGTGATGAAAATGAGCAGCTCGTTCTTGCTGGTTTCCACCCGTTCGGACCGGAACAGCCAGCCGAGGGCCGGCAGCTTGCGCAGCCCGGGGATGCCCTGATCCGTCAGTTTCTTGGTATCCTTGAGGATGCCGCCGATGACGATCGTATCCCCGTCTTCCACCAGGATCTCCGTCTTGGCCTCGTTGGTCGAAAGCGCAGGTTCCGGTGCGGTGGGGTCGACAACGTCGTTCTTGGTAATGAAGATGTTCATGACGATGCGGCGATCCTGCGAAATATTCGGCGTCACCTCCAGCAGCAGGTCGACGTCCTTGAATCGCACGGTGGCATTGCCGGAGGAATCGCGTTCCAGGTAGGGAACCTCCAGACCCTGCTTGATGGTGGCCTTCTTGCTGTTCAACGTGATGATTTTCGGCGCCGAAATGATCGTGGCCTTGCCTTCCAGTTCGCTGGCCGTCAGCTTGGCATCGACAATCGAGATGTTGGTGCCGAACAGAGTCGAGAAATTGAATCCGATCGAGTTGTCGGTTCTATATGTCGAAGGGATGTTGTTGGCCGCGAACGTGGTCGGGCCGGTTCTCAGCGCTCCGCCGATCTTGAAGGCCTCAACGGTGATGGTTCCCCAATCGAATCCGATTTCACGGTTGAAACTGCTGTTGGCCTCCACCACGCGGGCCTCGATGATCACCTGGGACGTCACGCGGTCGATCCGGTCGACGATGGCCCGGGCCTGTTTCACTTTTTCGGCGATGTCGGTGAAAATGACCTGGTTGTTGCGTTCATCCACCGTGGCCTTGCCGCGGTTGGGAGTCAGAATGTTGGTCAGATGCGGCAGGACCTCGGCTTTGGCGTTGGAGTAGTTGACCGGGATGTATTCGGTGACCAGCGGCTCGCCCTCTTCTTCCTGTTTTTTCGCGTCTTGTTCCGCCTTAAGCTGGGCCTGGCGCATCTTCTCTTCCTGCTGCAGGGTTGCGAGAGAAGCGATGCGGATGATGTCGCCCTCACGGACCATGCCGAGCTGGTTCATCTTGAGCACCAGATCAAGCACCTGATCCCAGGGAACCGGCCGCTGCAGAGCCAGAGTCACCTTGCCGGTAACGTTTTTGTCGATAGCGAAGTTCTTGCCGCTGATTTCCTGGAGGATCCGGAAGACATTCTTGATATCGGTGTCGTAGAAATCGAGAGCGATCTTTTCACCGGTGAACGCTTTATCACCGGACATGGATTCCGAAACCGTAGATGTTTTCTTAACGGCGACCGGGGACGGGACCGGGGACGGTTTGGCCGTCGCGCTCTTCATGGCGATGGGCCCGCCGGGTGCGTCCGCCGCGGGAACCGAAGACGCCGGTGTTTTCCAGGCCGGCGGCTCGGCGTTTTCATAAGGTTTCGGCGGAACCGAAGACGCTGCAAAATTGATCCGGATCATGTTGCCGACCTGCTCGGACGTGTAGACAACGCTCTCGCGAAGGTCAATGGCCACAACGGTTTCGTTTCGACCCTGGCCGGGTGTCACCCGGTCGACGGCGCTTTCGAAACGGGTGGTGATCAACGCTCGCCGGTGCTGCTCCGGAACACTGGTGTTGAGCAGGCGCACGTTCACGCGTTTGTCATCGACCTTCTGGAGATCGTACTGCACGGGTCGGGTGGTCCCGATGATGACGGCGGAATTTCCCCCTGGCTCGTCAGCGAATTCGACCCGGTTGACGGACGCCGGCGACTCGGTTGCGGCCGGAGTTGGTTTGACCGGTACGGGAGCCGGGGTCGTTGCCGAAGCCAGTTTCAGGCCCGGTTCGTTCACCGCGACTTCGGAGTCCCCGACTTTGATGATCAGGGTGTTTTCAACGGCTTCAGCCGAATATTTTTTCAAATACGGTTTCTGGGTGTCGATCACCAGGCGAACCTTGTCCGGATAGGCCATATGCCGGACCTGCTGAACCGGTCCGCTCGGGGGTGCGGTCCGCTGCTCGCCCTTGTAGGTGCTGCGAAGGCCCGGCAGATCGAAAACGATGCGGGGCGGGTTGTCGGCGATGGTGAAGGCTTTGTAATCACGCAGCACGCCGTCGGCCTCAACGGTGATCACCACGCCGTCCTTCGACGGCACCGTGCTGACCGTTTTAAGAGCCGTCGCCGCCGGTTCAAGTGGCTTTTCGGCACCCGCGCCTTTCACCTGGGCAACGCCGGGGGACGCACCGACCGCCAGGACGGCAACCAGCAGGGCGGCAAGAATCACAGAGGCCAAACGGTTTCGACGATTACTAAGATTGGTCATCATGTTACAGCTCTCCAGGAGGCTTCGGAAGGGTTATTTCCTTCTTCTGGGTTATGGTTTTGCCGTAAGCGTCTTCAAATTCTTCCTCGACCAAGACCTTGTCGATGGCGATGTTCACGACTTTGCCGGAGTTCATGCCGACGTAAGTGCCCTCCCGGAGGATATACCCCTTGCCGGAGGATTCCTCGACCAGCGCCCGATTGCCGCTCGGCGCCGCGATAATGGCCACCAGCTTCAACTGACCCAGGTCTATTTTTTCGAGCGGGCTTTGAGGATCGCGCTTCTTGGCCTTGAGCTTGGCCCCGGCGGCGGACGACGCGGATTCATCCCGCAACAGCGCTTCGAAGGGATCCACCTTGCCCTTGGCATTGTAAGGCGCCTGCGCGTGGAGGTTGAGCAGCGCCGCCACTTGCTCGTCCGTGACCGCCAGCTTCTTGCTCTGAGGTTGAGGCGCCGGCACGGGAGGCTGAGTCACCGCCACCGGTCGGATCGGCTCGACGATCGGCGCCGGCGCAGAAACCGCCGCCGAGGGGGCGTCGGTTCGGATCGGGGCCTTCGGTTCCGGAGCCGAGAGTGCGGGCACCGATGCAGCTTGTGTCGCTACAGCGGCCACTGCCGGCGTTGGCGCGGCCGGGGGAGCCGCCGGTGCCGGCGCCGGCAACTCGGCGACTTGGGACGGTTTCGGAAGCATCTCCGTCGGAGCGTTGAACTTCTTGCGGACGACTTGGGGATGCGCCGCAGCCAGATCCGAGTCGGCGCAGCTTGCCAGCATCAGCGTCGCTCCCAGCAGGCAGACGAAAGTTCGAATACGGGCGAGATAGGTTTTCATAAGCGCATCACGTTTTTTACAGGTTCGCATTCTTGAGGTTCGGTTTCGACTTGGCGTCGCCTTTGCCGGCATTCGGCTTGATTCCCGGCTTGGCCGCAGCTCCCGGTTTCGGCGGAGCCGGCGGCGGCGGTTCCACGAACTTATAGGTGACCGCCGTGCAGGCCGTGCTGAGGTCTTTGGGATCCTTGACATCCTTGCTGCGGTTGATGGTAATGTTGTTGATGTTGACGATTCGCGACAGCCGCGCCACCTTGTCGAAAAAAATGGCCAGGTTGTGATAATCCCCGCGAATGTTCATCGCGACCGGAATTTCCGCGTAAAATTCGCGCCGGGTTTCGGCCTTCGGTTCAAAGAGCAGAAACTCCAACCCCACCTCCTGGCCCGACTTGGAGATGCTGGTCAGCAAGGCGGGAATCTCCTCCTTCTCCGGGAGCGCGCTCATGGCGATTTTGAACTGAGCCTCGGCTTCCTGCATCTTGGCCTGAAACTTTCCCAGCTCGGCCGCATTAATCTTGGCCGTGGCCAATTTTTTCTCGAGCCCCTGCAGCTTTTGCTCCAGCGAGGAGATTTCTTCATATTTCGGCAGAAACAAGAACCATACGGCGGCCCCGAACAGCAGGACTAACAAACCGGCGACAATGGCCACGCGCTGCCAGAGAACGAGTTTCTCAATCTTTTCCAGAAGGGCGTTTCCGGATTTCTTGAGTGCATCCGCTTTCGTATCCATTATTTCTTGGCCCCGACTTCTTCCGTGGTTTTGGTTTCGGCTTTTTGCACCTTTTTCTTATGGCAAGCGATTTCAAAGCTCTTGACCGTCGTCTTCTGGACTTCGACCTGTTTGAGGGTTTTAAGATTGACGGCCGAAAACAACCCGCTGCCTTCCAGGCGCAGCATGAAATCCGCCACCGTTTTGTCGTCCATGGCGATGCCGCTGATGTTGACCAGCTCGGCTTTCATGTCCAGGGCGGTGTACCACATGCGCTTATCGATCATCACCTGCGACAGCGTGTCCAGCAGGCGCACCGGCTCGTAACGGTTGGCCTCGAGATCCCGAATGACCGCCAGCTTCTTGTTCAGGTTGTCCAGCTTCTTCTTGATCTCTTCGATTTCCTTGTTGATCTTTTCGTACTTTTCCAGTTCGGCCTGTGTGGTCGTAATGCGACGGCCCAGATCGTCGATCTGGCTGCCGAGGAAGAAATTGCCCCCGAAAATCGCCACCACGGCCAGAATCAGCGACAGCACGAAGATCGACAGCTGGCGACGGATGTTTTCCTTCTTACGATTAGACCGGAACGGCAGTAGGTTGATGCGTATCATTTGTCGTCAACTTTCCTCAGTGCGAGTCCCATTGCGACGGCGGCTTGGGGAGCGATTTGTCGGATATAGTCCGGCTCAAACGCCTTCTCATCCAGCACAATTTTCTTGAACGGATTGAGGGTTTCCACCTGAGCGGAGGACTCCGCGGCGAGCAGTTTTCGAAACTCGACAAGATGGGCGCCGCCCCCGCTCAGCAGGATGCGCTTGATGGGATCATCCGGATAGTTGGTGTAGAAGAAGTCCAGGGCCCGGCGGATTTCCGTGCACCAGTCCGTGACCACCGAGGTGGTGATCTGGTTGAGCTCATCGGCGGACATTTTAGTTGAGGTTTCGCCGAATTTGAGAAGCTCGGCCTGATCGTAGGAACAATCGAGCAGCGACATGATCTTCTGGTTGACTTGAATGCAGCCCAGCGCCACGTCGCGCATAAACACCGAGGAATTGCCCTTGAGGATGTTCAGCGATGTCTTGCTGGCGCCGATGTCGAGCAAGGCGATGTTCTCGTTTTCAATATCGTAATTGGCTTCGAAAATGTTCTGCAAGGCGAAGGCCTCGACATCGACAATGCAGGGAGTGAGTCCGGCCAGCGTCACCAGATTAATATAGTCGTTCACCATTTCCTTCTTGGCGGCGACCAGGAACACGCTCATCTGATTGGGGTTGTTTTCATTTTCGCCGAGGATCTGGAAATCCAGGTTCACGTCGCTGATATCGAAGGGGATGTATTGCTCGGCTTCGAAATGAATGGTTTCCTGGAGTTGCTGCTCGGGCATCGTCTGGACGTTGATCTTCTTGACGATGACCGAATACCCGCCGATGGAAACGGCTACGTTGGTTTCCCGAATCTTGCTCGATTTCAAGAGCTGGCGGATGGTTTCAGCCGCCGCGTCCGGATCGCTGATGGCGCCATCTTCAATGGTGCCGACCGGAATGTCCGCCATTCCGAAACGCTTCAGCTTGGGACCGCTCTTGGAATCGATGATCTCGGCGACTTTCACCGAACGCGATCCGATGTCCAGGCCTACGAGGGAGTCATTTTTTCCGAATAGCATGGGAGGCGCTCAATCCTTGAAAATTTTAGGTTTATCCGACAGGTTGAACCCCAGCGCCAGCAGGATCTTGCGCTGTGTCTCCATCCGGCACGGCATGCCCTTTTCGATGCGCGAAATCGTGATCGGCGACAGTTCGGCCTGCTTGGCGAGTTCGGTCTTGCTCATGAGAAGCGATTCGCGCACGGTTTTGAGATTGTTTCTGGCCATCGCTCAAGCGAGAATATCGAGGTTAAAGAGTCCAATAATTAATGATGATTGATTTCCGGATTCGGTTTTTATGTATATCGGCCATCAACTAAATTTAATTATGCTCAATTAGCTAAATTTATGATTCCATGGCCGGCGTTGGGCCGGAGCATCTCGATCTCAGGTTCGAACGCATACCGTAGCAAATTTTAAGCCACGGCGCGGTTGCCAACTCCTTTTTCAAGGCCTTATTCATTATATAACCTGATTTCAAATGGTTAAAACCGCAACCCGTTTTGAGCGCCGATCCGCCGGACGACCATTCGTCGGCCGAATGCCAATGTCTGTGCTTTTTCGTCGACATACCGTCAAATTTTTGTAATTCACGCTCGTCTGCATTCGGATTCCGGAGGACACGTCTTTCGGCAGCGGGGCCGGGGGCGCTTCGGCTGGAACCGCAGCATCCTCTGCCGATGACTGGGATATCGGCTCCGGCATCTAAAACTTTAATGCAAAGTGGAGGCTTTTCGGTTGCGGCCTTGAAACTGCCTGAGTTTACTTCTATACTTTCCAGAAAGATTGCACGGGAATTCAAACATTGCCAATGGACCGAATCGTATCCGAAGAACGCATCAAGCCGTTTCGCCTCGTCAAGTATTTCACCTTCAGCGGGCTGGTGGTGATCTTTCTGGTCACCCTCATCCTCGCCATTCTGAACACCCACTGGGTCAAATCCATGCAGCGCAAGAAGAGCGAAGATTATGCGCACGCCCTGATCGAAAACCTCAACCACCAGGTCTTTCTCCAATTTATCTTGCCGATCGGCATGAAGTTCGGCAAGGTCCAGCTCCGCAACCAAGAGCAGTTCGAGCGTATGGACAACGTGGTCCGCAGCACCCTGCACAGCTTCAAGGTGGAGGACCTCAATATCTACAGCATGAGCAACACCATCTCGTACAGCTTCGACGAGACGCGCATCGGCGTCAAGGCGTTCGGCGGCACCGCGATCGAGCAGGCCAAAAGCGGACGATCCTCCTCCAAGCTGGTCCAACGCGGCAGTTTCCTGGAGATCTTAGCGGGGTTTCCCAAGGAAGTGCGGCTGGTCACGTTTGCACCGCTGCGCTGGGAGGAGCCGTTGGGCCGCATCACCGACCCCGTGCTCGGCGTGGTCGAAGTGGTGCAGGATCTATCCGCTGATTACCAGACCATCTTTCGCATCCAGATTTTGGTGGTGATCACCTGCACGGTGCTGATGGGGGCGCTGCTGGTGGTCCTGGTGTTCGTGGTCAAGCGAGGGGAGTCGATCATCGAACGACGGGCCGAAGAACGCATGCGCTTGAAAGAGCAGTTGAGCCGGGCGGAGCGGTTGTCGGCGATGGGTGAGATGGCCGCCGGCATTTCGCATGAGATCCGCAACCCGCTGGGGATCATCCGCAGCTCGGCAGAACTCCTGAAAAAAAAGGTGGCCAAGATCGACCCCTCCAACGCCCTGCCCGACATCATCGTGGAAGAGGCCAGCCGCCTGAATAACATCATCACCGATTTCATCAACTATGCCCGCCCGCGCAACCCCAAACTCAATCCGTGCCGGGTGGACGATGTGATCGAAAAGACGCTAACCTTTCTGGCCGCCCAAATCGAGGAGCACGGCTATAGCATCGAAAAGATTTACCAGAACCCGCTTCCGGAAATCATGGGAGATGCTCCCATGCTGCACCAGTCGTTCCTCAACCTGTTCATAAACGCCATGCAGGCCATGCCGGACGGTGGCCGCATCGGTGTGGGCCTCCGCGCCGAGGGGGGCCAGGTCCGCGTCGAAATCGAAGATGCCGGCCCCGGCATTCCCACGGATCTGTCGGACAAGATCTGGGATCCGTTCTTCACCACCAAAGACAAGGGAACCGGCCTGGGGCTGGGGATCGTCAAGAACATCGTCGAAGCACATGCCGGGACGATCCGCATCGCCAACC
Source organism: uncultured Desulfatibacillum sp. (assembly GCA_964512755.1). Taxonomy (GTDB): domain Bacteria; phylum Desulfobacterota; class Desulfobacteria; order Desulfobacterales; family SpSt-501; genus SpSt-501. The sequence continues at coordinate 16,342 of CAZEKN010000009.1, forward strand.
GCGAACCGCAGGGTGCCCGCGTGACGATTGATCTGCCGGTCCGCAAACCCGAGGGCGACGCCTAGCCATGGAAACCATTCTGATCGTCGATGACGAAAAAAACTACCTGCTGGTGCTCAGCGTCGTGCTGGAGGAGGAAGGCTATGAGGTCTTGACTACGGCCAGCAGCCTGGAAGCCCTGGAAATTCTAAAATCCTCGGATGTCGACCTGGTGCTCACCGACATGAAGATGCCTGGCATGGACGGCATCGAGGTGCTCGAGCAGATCAAGACCCGCGACCCGGAATTGCCGGTGATCATGATGACCGCCCACGGCACCGTCGACAAGGCGGTGGAGGCCATGCAGAAGGGCGCCTATAGCTACATCCTGAAGCCCTTCGACAACGAGCGCCTGACGCTGTACGTCAAAAAAGCCATCGCCACCTATGAGGTGGTCAGGGAAAACCGCCGGCTGCGCAGCGCCGTCGAGTCGCAATACCAGTTCGGCAACATCATCGGCAAGAGCAAACCCATGCGCGATGTCTTCGAGATCATTCAAAAGGTTGCGCCGTCGAACGCCACCGTGCTGATCGAGGGGGAAAGCGGGACGGGCAAGGAACTGGTCGCCAAATCCATCCACTTCAACAGCCCGCGTCGGGACAACGCTTTCGTGGCGGTCAATTGCTCGGCGCTGGCGGAGAGCCTGCTCGAAAGCGAGCTGTTCGGCCATGAGCGGGGGGCCTTCACCGGAGCGGTGTCGAGCAAGAAGGGCCGCTTCGAGCTGGCCCACGGCGGGACGCTTTTTCTGGATGAGATCGGCGAGCTGTCCGCCAATCTTCAGGTCAAGCTGCTGCGGGTGCTGCAGGAGAAGACCTTCGAGCGCGTCGGCGGCGTGCGGTTGATTGCAGTGGACATTCGCGTGATCGCTGCCACCAATAAGAACCTGGATTTGGAGATGCGGGCGGGACGCTTCCGGGAGGATCTCTTTTACCGCCTGAACGTTGTCCACATCGCCATCCCGCCCTTGAGGGACCGCCAGGAGGACATCCGGATGCTGGTCAACCATTTCCTCCAAAAGTATGCTGCCGAGAGAAAATCGGCAGTTCCCGTGCGCGGGCTGGCCCAGGAGGTGGATCGCCTGTTCTATGATTACAGCTGGCCGGGCAATGTCCGCGAGCTTGAGAATGTGATCGAGCGCGTGATGATCCTATGCCCGAATGAAATCATCACAGACAACGACCTGCCGCGGGGGTTCAAAAGCAGCCTGCACAACGCCCTGCACCTGGACGGGATCCCGGCCAACGCCAAACTCTATGAAACGTTGGAAATGGTCGAAAAGACGATGATCCAGCGGGCACTTAAAATGGCCGCCAACGTTCAATCCCATGCCGCCGCGATCCTGGGCATCGGCAAAAGCGGCCTCAACCAGAAAATCAAGAAATACAACCTGGAGGTGGGCGCCAAGAGCTGATCGCGGCCGGTGGTCCTCAGCTATTGACGCGTTCGCGGACCATGTTGACGAAAACGGAGCCCTGGTGGTCGCTCAGCAGGCGGTTGAACGCTGCCGTGCTTTTCTGCGAGTCGCCCAGCCGCGCATAGAGATCGCCCAGATGAAACAGCACGTCATCCTGGAGGTTCTTCTGGGCCGCGGCCAACGCCTGCTCGAAATAGGTCACGGCCGTCGCATAGTCTTTGAGCCCCTCGTGGGCGTATGCCAGACTCTTCAAAAGCAGGAAGCGCATCAGCGGGTCGTCTGCAAAGTGCGCCAGCGACGTTTGATAAAGCTCGGCGGCCTGCTTGAAGTCGCCGGCTTCATAGCACAGGTTCGCATACAGCACGCGCGCGATGCTGCCGTTGGAGCGATTGCCGTAGTCATCGAGGATCCGCCGGAAATCCTCCGCAACCCCCTGAACGGCCTTGTCCTGGGAAGTTTCGGCGCGCAGGCGCTCGTATTTGGCAAGGGCCTGCGCCAGCTGCGCCGCCGCCGCCGACTCCCGCCATCCCGAGTACCCGATGTAGGCCGAGAACAGGACCGCCACAAGCAGCACACCGAAACAGATATAGCCGATGATCTTCTTATACGTCGCGATAAAACCCACCATCCGGGATGAAAGTGTGATGAATTCATCCGGTTCCTTCAGCAGTTCCTTGCGTGTCTTTTTAGCCGCTGCCGCCACAGATACCTCCTTGATCGGCCGAAGCCGTTACGTTGGCGAGCCTCTCCCGCCCGCTGCTTGAACCGACGATGCGTCGTTCGACGCATGCGGCGGTTCCAAGAGTTTTCGGATGCGCTGCCAGCCCGCCTCCGGGATGCTGGCCCCCAACACCTGGCAGACCTCGTGGCCGCAGGCCGATCCGATCGCGCCGGATTTCTCCAGCGAGTACCCCGAAACCAAGCCGAAGAGGAAGCCCGACGCCCACAGATCTCCGGCCCCGGTGGTGTCCACCGCCCGCCCGTCGCCCTGGGCCGGCACACTTACTACCCGGCCGTCGGCGACAATCCGGCTGCCCCGCGGACCGAGCTTGAGGACGGCGATTCGAGCCTCGCGGCTCAACGCCGAAAGCGCCTGATCCGGATCAGACCGGCCGGTGAATGCGCGGGCCTCGTCTTCATTGGCGATCAGGATGTCCACATATTCACGGACGATGTCCGCCAGGAATTCCCGCGACTGGGCCACCACATTGTAGCTGGCCAGATCGAGCGACACCCGCGCTCCTGCCGACCGGGCCGTCTTCAGCGCGGCCACGATCAGCTGGGGGCTGAACAGCAGATAGCCTTCGATGTGTACGACGGCCGCGTCCGCGAAATCATCCTCCCGCAGGTCCTCGGGCCGGGTTTCGGAAGCGGCCCCCAAGAACGTCAGCATCGAGCGCTCGGCGTCCGGCGTGATGATCGAAAGTACGCGGCCCGTCGGCGTATTGGACCGCGCGAGCCGGGGGTCCACCCGCCGGGTTCGCAGGGCGTTTTCAAAGAAATTCCCCATCGCCCCCTGGCCGCAGGTGCCCACGAAACGGGCGGTGCCCCCGAGCTGGCCGACACCCACGGTGGTGTTGCAGGCTGAACCGCCGGGAACGATGGCGGCAGGGCTGGAGGCCTTGGCGAGCGTCTGGTCGATGTGGGCGTTGTCCACATAGACCATTCCGCCCTTGACGGCGCCCGAGCGCGCAACAAACTCGTCGCTCTCCTGTGCCAGAATATCCACCAGGGCCGAGCCGACGCCCACGATCACATGCTTTCGGTTGAAATCCACGCGAACCCTTTCCAATTCGACTACCAGACCAGCGAATCGTGAAACCACCCCTTATCGCCGTCGGCATGCTCGACCTGGATCCAGCGGCCGTCGCGCTTGAGCACCTTGAAGGGGATGCCCTTGTCGATCTTGATCAGGACCGGCTGCTCCGTCCCGGGGCCGGCGCGCAGCTGGCAACCATTCTGCTTGGTGACCACCGCGGGGGTCTTGTCCACGAGCGACTTGTGGATCCAGCCGCTGTCGCCCTCGTAGTCTTTGAAGCGGATCCAGGCGCCGGAGGTTTCGATGACCTCGATGGGGTAGTACTTCTCGACCTTCCAGAGCACGTCCTGATTGGGGCCGGGGCCCGACCGGATGTTGGCGTCCGTAGCGCTGACCGCCATCCGCTCCGCCGCGTGCGCGGCCGGGCCGATCAAGACCATTCCCACCAGAATCAACGCAAACCACCGCATGGTTCGTCGCCTTTCAGCCTCAGGCAAAATAGAATTCTTCTTCCGGCAGCTGCACGCAGGTCAGCTTGTTGCCGTAGACGGCGCCGGTATCGATCCCGATCTTGTTCGGCTCCACCCGCGGTTCATCGAAGGGGGTGTGGCCGAAAACCACTCGTTTTCCGAACGCGTGACGGCTGTCGATGAAGTGCTCGCGGATCCAGAGCAGATCCTCGGGACGCTGGCGTTCGAGCGGCAGGCCCTTGCGCAGACCGGCGTGCACGAAGATATAATTTTCCGTCTCAAACATCAATCGCAAAGACTCGAAAAACCGCAGGTGCGCCTCCGGAATCGGGTAGCGCCCCGGGGCGCTCGCGTTCCGCAGATAGCTGTCCAGGGTCTGCTGCCCGCCGTTGTAAAGGTAGCTCATGCGGTCTTTGCCGGAGAGATAATCCGCCAGCATCTGCTCGTGGTTGCCCTTGAGAAACACCGTGCCGGGCCGCCGCTCCTGCAGCTCGATCAAATGCTGCACCACCTCGAACGACTGCGGTCCCCGGTCGATGTAGTCGCCCATGAAGACCAGCCGGTCCCGCTCCCAGTCGATCGGGATCCGTCCCAGCAATCGAACCAGAGGCTCGTAGCATCCGTGAATGTCGCCGATGGCAAAAAACCGTTCCACGAATCTCCTCATCAGCGCCGGAAAGAAGCCTGGCGCTGATCCAGCCGGGTGATCCCCTCCGCGATCGTTTCGCGCATCGCCCGGCGGTATTCATCCGCCGACAGCGCCGCCTCCAGCCCGGGGACTTCGTCCGCCCGTCCGCAGGGCCGGTATTGGGACATGACGTTGACATAGGTCCGCGGCGAAACCTCGCGGGCGATGAACCGCATGACCTCCGGCGTTCCGGCCAGGCCGCCGGGCATCACCAGGTGGCGGACCAGCAGTCCGCGCCGGGCGATGCCGCGATCGTCCAGGACCAGGTCGCCCACCTGGCGGTGCATCTCCAAGAGTGCCCGGCGCGCCGTCTCGGGATAATCCGCCGCGTTGCAGGCTTTTCGGGCGACCTCCGGATCCCAAAATTTAAAATCCGGCATGTAAATGTCAATCACGCCGTCGAGCAGCCTAAGGGTATCGATGTGGTCGTAGCCCCCGGAGTTGAAGACCAGCGGAACGTTCAGCCCGGCCGGAACCGCCAGCTCCAGCGCAGCCAGGATCTGGGGGACGACATGGCTCGGCGTGACGAAATTGATGTTGTGGCATCCCTGCCGCTGCAGCGCCAGCATGATTCCGGCCAGCTGCTCATCGGTGATTTTCTCGCCGATGCCTTCGTGGCTGATCTCGAAGTTCTGGCAGAACAGGCACAGCAGGTTGCAGTGCGTAAAGAAAATCGTGCCGGAGCCGTTCGTGCCGACCAGCGGCGCCTCCTCGCCGAAATGGGCATTGAAGCTGGAGACGAGCG
>CAZEKN010000010.1:0-20961 GCA_964512755.1 uncultured Desulfatibacillum sp.
CCGGATGAGATCCTTTATACCAAGGAACGCTTCTACTCTCTTCTGGAAAAGCCGGTCTCCTCAGCACTCGATTTGATCGAGCGCGTCAAGGCCGACTTGTTTCATCACATCCGCCATGCGCCCCAGTCGGATGACATTACCATGATTGCCGTGCACCGCCAGGAGCCGGCCGGAGAATGAAAACCGCCAGCCGATGGTTCAACCAACGATTCGGCTGATGGACACCGGTGTGCACGGCAACTCAACCGTCTCGAGCGTGGCAATATACATTTTGCATGCTTGGCAGAATTTCTTGGGCCGGCCCCGCCCCGCCCAAAGGATTTTCATGCGGTGGACAACCCCGCATTTGGGGCAAACACATTCCATGGTGATTCCGTCTCCGCATTGAAATTCGGGCATATCGTAGCCTTCATCAAATTCCTCGCATGCCTTCATTCTTTTTGCCCGCATCGCCAGCCTCCTGTTCACTTTTTGGGTTTGGAGTACTTCCGGAGCAGCTCTGCAATGGCCTCCTCAAGGAGCTCGCCGATCGATTTGTCGGTATCGACCGCAAGATGCTTCAGCGCCTTGAGAAGATCGTCGTCGATGCGTGTGGAAAAGGTCTTCTTCTGCCCCATAGTTTAAATATTAAATTAATTTTTTATTTAATGCAATAATTATTTATAATTTGTTTTATTTTATTTTATTTTTTCTTTTTTTCTTTTATTCTTTTGGCAGGGACGATGGTAGACAGGGGAGAATATCGGCATGGGAGTTCAGAACGATTGAGTTCAGGAAAATCTAGAAAGCGACTTTGCGGAGGTCAGAAAACAATGCGATTCTCGCCGCAGGCCACGATCAGCTCAGATCCTTTGTCGACGCACGCCAGGGTCAGGTTGAGGGCCTTCCCCATTTCGACGGAAAGGGCGGTCGGCCTCGACATGCTGATCAGGATCGGCAGATGCGCCCGGGCCATTTTTTGGACGAGCTCATAGCTGATTCTTGAAGACAGGACGGCGATGGCGCCCCGGGACAGCTTCCGGGCGAGAAAGGCCTTCCCAATCGCCTTGTCCAGCGCGTTATGCCGCCCGACATCTTCAGCGAAGGCGATCATCTCCAGCTGCGGGTCGACGATCAAAGCCGCATGCGAACCCCGGGTTCGTTGGTAGTACTTCTGCTTTTCGGAGAGGTTGTCGATACAGGCGAAGACCTGCCTGATTTCAATCCGGACGTCGCTTTCAGTCGGGGTCAATACCTGATAAAGGTCCTGGACCATTTCCTTTCCACAAATGCCGCAGCTGGTCTGGCTGACAAAACCCCGTCTTTCGAGAAGATCGCTGATTTTTTCCAGTCGCGCGGGCTTGAGACGGATATCGATGACATTCGGATCCAGATCCTTGCAATAGCCGAGGGTCAGAAAATCATCGGGAGAATCCGCAATTCCTTCCCCCAGGCAGAACCCGGCCGCGTGGAATATCTCTTCGCCGGGGGTCCGCATGACCACCGAATACGGTTTTCCCTCGATGCGGATCAATAGAGGCTCCTCGGCGATCAATTCGTGGGAGCCGATTCGGCAACCCTCCCGGTTGCACCGTATCACTTGATAGGAAACACTGCTCAACGCCTTCGTTCCAAATCGACCGTCTCGGCCGGCATGCTCTTGATGTCAGTGGCGCGCGCCTTCATCCGGCAGCTGACTTGTCCCGGCTGGTTCTAACGATTTTTCGTTTCGCATCGGGGATGGGCGGAGGGACCGGCCCGCCAATGATCTTCTGCACCGCTCCGAATCGAGTAGGGCAAGCGTCGAAGCAGGTCCCGCACTTGATGCATTTCTCCTGGTCGATGACATGGATCTGATTCTTGGCGCCCACGATCGCCTCGACCGGGCACCGCTTGAGGCAGATCATGCAGGCCTGGCACTTGTCCGGGGCGATATGGTAGGAAACCGCGTCGCGGAACAGCGCATCGACCTCTGCGCCCGTGAAGAACTCGCTGTACTCTTCGGTTCGATGAAGATGCTGCGCCAGCTTGTCGCTTTTGGCCATCTTGATGTAGGGCACCAGCTTGGCCGCTTCCTGGACCTTGGACTTCAAATCGGCCGGATCGATGCCCTCGCTTTGGCCGAGAGGACCCAGCTCCTTTATCTTCTTGCCGAAATCGTTCATGACCTCGGCGAACAGGATTCCTTCGCCGGCCGACATGAATTCGGCCCTCAACCGTTCGGGGTTCAACCCGATGCGCTCCAATATCTTTTTGCATAGAAGCACCATGGTGAGAGCATGGTAATTCCCATGGGTCGTGTAATTGCATTCGTTCAGGCGGCAGCCGCCGATAAAGACCCCGTCGGCTCCGTTCGCGAAGGCCCTGAGCACAAATGCGAGGTCGACCCGGCCGGAACACATGACGCGGATCAATCGCATTTCGGTCGAATATTGTAGTCTGGAAACTCCAGCCATGTCGGCGGCGCCGTACGCTCACCAATGGCACACAAACCCCAGGATGTTCGGCTTGAACCCAAATTCCGCGCTCATTCGCCCTCGCCCCCCTTGTCAGGGATTCCAGTCATATCGATAAGTGTGCTTCTATGCTCCGCTTTCAAACGCCGCATCGATCTCGCTCAAAAGCTCCTCGTCGGTAAAATGCTTCAGCTTGATGGCGCCGGTCGGGCACTTGGCATTGCAGAGACCGTCCCCCTTGCAGAGGACGGGATTGACCACGGCCTTCTGGCCTTGCTTGGTCACCCGGAACTCGATGGCGCCATAGGTACAGACGGAGATACAAGCGCCGCAGCCCATGCATTTCTTCTCGTTCACCTCGCAAACCGAGCCGGAGGCGACGACCGTGTCATGCGAGAGCAATGTCAGGGCCCGGCCCGCGGCGCCGTAGGCCTGGTTGATCGTCTCTGAGATGAACTTGGGGTAGTGCGCCGCCCCGCAGAGATAAACACCGTCCGTGCCGAACTCGACCGGCCTCAGTTTGACGTGGGCCTCCTTGAAAAATCCGTCCGGGCTCAAGTTCACCTTGAACAACCCGGCCACCTCCGCGGTGGATGCGGCGGGAACCACGGCGGCGGCCAGCGCGAGGAGGTCGGCATCGATCGCCAGGCTCCGGCCGAGAATGTAATCGGGCAGGGTGACCCTTAGAAGGTTCCGGCCGTCCTCATTGACCGCCGTCACCTGCGGCTTCTCCTGCGGCTCATAGCGGATGAATTTGACGTCCTGGTCCGCCGCCTGCCGGTAGTAATCCTCCTTGAAGCCGAAGGTGCGCATGTCCCGGAAGAGGATGTAGATGTCGAGTTTGGGGTTGATCTCTCTGAGCTTCAACGCGTTCTTGACAGACTGAGCGCAGCAGATCCGGCTGCAGTAGTTGCGGTCCTCCTGACGGCAGCCCACGCACTGGATCATCACGAGCCGCTCGGCGCTTAACACCTTCTCGTCCCGCTGGCCGATCAACTCTTCCAGCTCGAGGTGGGTCACGACCCGGTCGTCCTGGCCATAGAGGTATTCGGTCGGCTTGTAGAGATCGGCCCCGATGGCGATGACGGCGGCACCGTGCTTGATCTCGGTCTCCCCGCGGTCCGATCGCACCTTGGTCACGAAGTTGCCGACATAGCCCGTCGCCTCGGTGATGGCGGCTTGCGTGTAGACGTGAATCGCAGGGTGCCGGTAAACCTTTCGGGTCAGATCCTGCAAGTAGGCCTTAACATCCAATCCTTCCAGCGTGTAGTGGATGTTGCGGGCGATGCCGCCGAGCTCTTTTTCCTTCTCAACCAGGTAGGTCTCGTGCCCCTGGTTGGCGATGGACAGCGCACAGTTCATGCCGGCGATGCCGCCGCCCACCACCAGCGCCGCCTTGTTCACCGGCAGATCGAACTCCTGCAGCGGCTCCAGGTGGCAGGCTCGTGCGACCGACATCCGGATGATGTCCCGGGCCTTCTGCGTGGCCTCGTCTTTTTCCTTGGAGTGGACCCAGGAGTTGTGTTCGCGGATGTTCGCCATTTCAAAGTAATATTGATTAATGCCGGCCTCCCGCAGGGTGTCCCGGAACAACGGCTCAAGCGTCCGGGGCGAGCAAGCCGCAACCACCACCCGGTTGAGCCCCTTTTCCTTGGCGATGTCCGCTATTTCCTTGGCCGAATTGGTCGCGCAGGAAAAAATCTGCTCCTTGGCATAGACCACATGGGGCAGCGTCAGGACATAGTCGACCGTGGAGGGGACGTTTACGATCCTGCCGATGTTCGCCCCGCAGTGGCAAACAAAGACCCCGATTCGCGGCTCCTCTTTGGACACGTCCCGCTCGGGCGGATATATCCTCTCCCTGGCCAGGTTTCCCCGTCGGTGGCCCAACAGTTCGCCGCATTGCGAGCCCGCGCCGCTCGCACTGAAAACCGATTCGGGAATATCGATGGGCCCCTGGAAGGCGCCGCTGACGAAAATTCCCGGCCGGTTGGTTGCCATGGGGTTGAACGGGCTGATCTTGCAGAAATCGTGCGGCTCGAGCTCAATGCCATACCTGCGGGCAAAGCCCGCCACATCCGCCGGCGGGTTCAGCCCGACGGACAGCACCACCATATCGAACTCTTCCTCCTTGACCCCCTCCTCCGCGGTCGCATAGCGGATGGCGACGTTCTTGGTTTCGGAATTCTCCCCGGCGATGGACACATAGCTGCGGATGAACCGGACCCCGGGAAGTTTTTCGGCCCTTTCGTAAAACCGCTCGAAATCCTTTCCGTGTGACCGAATGTCGTTGTGGAAGATCGTGCACTCGGCCTCGGCGTCATGGTCCTTGGTCAGGATCACCTGCTTCTGGGTATAGGTGCAGCACACGGCCGAGCAGTAACTATTGCCGCCGGGGATCACCTGCCGCGAGCCGACGCATTGAATCCAGGCGATTCGATGGGGATGCTTCTGGTCCGACGTACGCAGGATCTCCCCCTGGTAGGGGCCGGTGGCGCAGAGCAGCCGCTCGAAGTCCATGCTGGTCACGACGTTGGCGAACTCCCCGTAGCGGTATTCGGGACTCAGCTTGGGGTTAAACGGCTCAAGCCCCGGAGACAGAATGATCGCCCCGACGTTTATTTCTTCCTTCTGCGGCGTCTGGTTGAAATCGATGGCGTTGGCCTTGCACACGCTTTCGCAGATCCGGCATTTCTTCTCCTTGAGATACAAGCAGCTCTCGTCGATGTAGGTGACCAGCGGAATGGCCTGCGAAAAATAGATGTGCACGGCCTTGTTCTGCGACAGTTCCCGGTTAAAGGGGTCGGGGTAATTGACCGGGCAGTACTCGGCACAGACCGTGCACCCCGTGCACTGGTCCTCGATGATGTACCGGGGCTTCTTCACCAACGTGACCTTGAAGTCCCCCGCCTCCCCGTCCACGCGGTCAACTTCAGTGTAAGTCAGGACTTCGATATTCGGATGCCGGCCGACCTCGACCAGTTTGGGCGCGAGGATTCACATGGAACAGTCGTTGGTCGGAAAGGTCTTGTCCAGCTGGGCCATGTGGCCCCCGATGCTGGGGGCCTTGTCGACCAAATAAACCTTGAAGCCGGCTGCAGCCAGGTCGAGGGAGGTCTGAATGCCGCTGATCCCGCCTCCCACCACCATAACGTCCCCAAAATTGCCGGCTCCAAGACTCTTGCGAACCTGTTCGATTGCTTGGTTGTCCACGTTCGATCACCTCTTCCAGGTACTTCGATTGCCTAAATTGCCTCGCTGATGACTTCCGCGATGTCCTTGACCTCGAGCTGGTCGATGACGTTCAACGTCAGCCGGCTGTCCTCGAAATTGGCAATGCAATAGGGGCAGGCGGTCACCAGCGTCTCGGCTCCGATCCCCATGGCTTGCTCCAATCGGAGGTCGGAGAACCGTTCGCCTTTTATGGTTTCCATCCATATCCGGCCCCCGCCGCCGCCGCAGCAGAGACTGTCCACGCGCGATTCGGGCATCTCGGCCAACTCCAACCCGGGCACCCGCTTCAACGCCTCCCGGGGCTCATCATAGATCCCGTTGTGCCGACCCAGGTAGCAGGGGTCGTGATAGGTGACTTTCTTGCCGTAGGCCTGGGTGAGTTCGATTCGACCCGATTGTATCAGCTCGAAGAGATATTGGGCGATGTGAACCACCTCGAAGTTCACCATGAACTCGGGATACTCGTTCTTGAAGGTGTGGTAACAGTGCGGGGACGACACGAGGATGCGCTTCACACCGTTGTCGATGAAGGCCTTGATGTTCTCCCGGGCCAGACGCTTGAACAGCTCCTCGTCGCCCGTCTTGCGGATGCTCTCCCCGCAGCAATTCTCGGCCGTGCCCAGAATCCCGAACTCCACCCCGGCCCGGGCGAGGATGTTGGCGGTCGCTCGGGCGACTTTTTTCAAGCGGGGGTCGTAGCTGAGGTAGCAGCCGGGAAAATACAGAACCTCCATGCCCTCGGCGAAGGTGTTGACCGAAAGCCCTTCGGCCCAATTGGCTCTCTTTTGGCGCTCTTCGTTCAGCGGGTTGCCGTGGCCGGCCAAGCTCGCACTCACGGTGCGGATCGCCTTGACCGCCTTCGGAAAAACCCCGTATTCCGTCGCCACCCGCCGCAGGGCCACACCCGATTCGATCTGTTTCACGTCCCGGGGACACTGCTGCGGGCATCGGCCGCAGGTCGTGCAGCGCCAGATGTCCTCGCTCTCGATCTCGGTCAGCCCGAAGCTGGCCTCCCGCACGATCTTGCGCATGCTGAAGCGTCGAACCCGGTTCCAGGGGCAGACCGTGTCGCATTTGCCGCATTGATAGCAATATTTGAAGGCTTCCCCGCCCTTGGCCTTGATGATATCGACGATTTCCTTGTAGTCGGCTACATTCTCCATGGTCTTTCTCAGCCTTTATTTTTCGCCCGGTTGCTCGGCCCCTTTTTGGGACATCCGGGCAAAGGTGTCCAGCACCTTCTGCAGTCCATGCTTGGCAACCAGGGAATCCAGCCCCGTCTCTACGTCGTCCAGCTTTACGTCCTCTTCGACCTCTTCCTCGCGTTCTTCATAGGTCAACGCATCCACCATACACCACTGGACGCATAAGGGTTTTTCCAAAGTCGGATCGCTTTCGCACATATCGCATTTGAGGGGCAGACCGGAGTCGGGCTCCTTGAAAATATCCCTGGACGGGCAGGACGCCCGGCAGAAGGCGCACTCCTCGTATTCTTTTCCGTCGATCACATACTTGTCGCGGCCCATGCACTCGGCCTTCGCATTCTCGCCGGCATATACGGGCACATAGATGTCTTTGAGCGGTTCACGAATCACTCGAATGCGGGACCGCGCCGGATTGTTCCCGCTGTATTTCGGCACGGAGTGAAAGGCGGAGCAGATCATCTCGCAGGCCCGGCAGCCGTTGCATTTGTCGACGTCGACCTTGATCGTTTTGACTTTTTTCTTTTTTTTCTCACCCATAGCGGATCGCACCTTTTCGTTTTATTTCTTCTCCGGCTGATTCGAGGCCCCCTGGGCAGAGCCCTCGGCGTTATCCGTCAAGATTCCCCGCTTGAGGAAGTCGTCGCCCACATCGTCCAGCCCCAATTCGTGCAAAGACTCGCGCGTGGGAATTCCATCGTTGTTCCACCCCTTGAATTTGTAGTAAGTATCCAGGAGTTCTTTCTCCAGTTCGGGGAACCGTTTCTTCCAGTGGTTTTCCGGCGGCTTATCGTCCTTTCGCCGCATGCCTCGGCGGATATTGATGGCCCGGACCAACGTTCGATACCGCTTGGCGGCCTGCGTCAGTTTGGCCTCATCCATGTCGATCCCGGCGCCGGCTGAGATGAACTTCGGGTAATTGTGGATGTGATACGGAGGCTTGAGAGGAAATGACGACAGGCCGGCGCACATCCCGAGGGCGTCGTCGATGTAGTGCATTTTTTCTTGCCAGTCGACGATGTCGCAACACATTTGGACCGTCGGGTAGAAGGGCATTGATTTTTCTCCGCGCAGCTCCCAGTCCAGGAAATACTGCTTGAACTTGTCATCCGGAACCTGGAACCAATCTTTCACGAACGCTTCCCGTTCCTCGAGCGTGGGAAACGGCGCCTGGGGGAACTGCCCTTCGATTTGAGTGATGTTGATCTTCTCGCCGGTCGCGTACATAAGAAAGTAGATGGGGTTCAGCATGGACAGTTTGAGAGGCAGCTGCTCATGCTTCTTGATGTTATTGTGGGCAAAGGCGCCGGCGCCCTTGCCGATCTGCTTGGCCGCCCAATAGGTGCCGTTGGCCAATACATCGCCGATCCCCTCGCGCCGGACGATTCGGTCCAGCAGCCAGTAAAACCGTTCCTCGTTGCCGGCCGGCATTCCGGCCATGTCCTGGTCGGTCAAAATGCCCGCCTCGTAAAGTTCCAGCGCGAAGGCCATCACCTGCGGCGCCGAAAACCCATCCACGCCGTACTCCGTGGCCCGCTGCGCGATTCTCAAGCCGAATTCCAGGTCGGACATGGCGGCCATGGTGTAAGTAAGCTTCGAAAAGCATTTCATCATATAGGTCGGAAGACCGGGAAGGGAGAGAGTGGCTCCGCATTTCATCGGGCAATTGTAGCAGCTGATGAGGCGCGTCCGCGCACTGTCCAACGTCTCGCTCCATTTCCTCTTGACGTCGTCGTTCCAAAAATCTTTTCTGCGGACGCGGGAATTGCCCCACATGAAATTTTCGGTGTGCCATTTCTCGTCATGGACGGCCATCTCTTGCGGCGATCCAAGCCCGGTTAGAATGGCCATGACTCCCTCGACCGGGTTTTCGTTTCGAAATTTAATATAGCTCAGAACCTCGCGGCAGAGCTCCATGAATTCAGCCGGCCGCGCAACGTTGACGTCCTTGGTTCCGCGCACGGCGATCGCCTTTAATCCCTTGTCCCCCATGACGGCGCCGATGCCGCCGCGGCTGGCGCTGGAGCGCCCCTGCTCGATGGACGCAAAATAGACCCGGTTTTCACCGGCCATGCCGATAGCCGCCACCTGGGCATTAGGCTCTTTTAATTCCTTTCGAATAAGTTCCGCAGTTTCGCCGGCGCCCTTCCCCCGCAAATGGGAAGCGTCACGCAGTTCGACCTTGTCGTTGTGGATCCACAAATAAACCAGATCGGGTGATTTCCCGCGCAGGATCACTTTGTCATATCCGGCATACTTCAATTCCGGCGCCCAGAACCCTCCCATCATTGAAAAGGCCATCAGGCGCGTTTGGGGGGAAATGGTGGAAACGATGGTACGATTGCATCCAGTGGCCGGTGTCCCGCATAGAAGCCCGGCGCTGAAAATCAGCAGATTTTCAGGCGAAAAAGGCTCGACTTCGGGAGGCACCCTATCCCACAGCAACTTGGCATTCGTGCCTAACCCCCCCAGGTAGAGCTCGGTTAATCTCGGGTCGGTTTGCACCCTTTCAATGTTTCCTCGGGACAGATCGATTTCCAGATTAAACCCCGTCTCTGCGTACCTCATTTTTTTCCTCTTCTATATCAGCCGGACCCCTGAAATATGTTATGGTTATTCAGGTTGATCAAAAAAAACGATCGAACGGATGGCGATGGCGGCCCGCCCGCATCAATCGATGCGAATGATTTTGACGAGCTTGCCCACCCAATCCGGAGGCAGATAGACCCGTCCATTCGTTCCTCTTGACCTAACCTTTTTTTCGATCATCTCTTCCCCGAAAACCCTGAACTTGGCCTTGGGCAGCCTGCCAAAGCCTTCCAAATCACCGCCGGTTGCTTTCAGATTCGATTTATTTTTCACGAGGGCCATTAGGTTCCATCGGAGGGGAACTGGTTGTTTTGCGTTAAGTCTTCATTAGGCTTGCAGCTATAACATAACTATATTTTAGCTGTATAGTAGTTATATTTGCTTATCCAATAATTTGTCAAGAAAAAACTCATCAATTAGGACGTTGCACCTGCTTCGTCAGTTTGTGCCTTTTGCAGAAATCCGAAAGGACCTCATCGAAATTCGGAGACCCGATCTCCTGAAGGTTGTAGTGAACTCGCGTATGAGGCTTGTTGATCTTGATTAACCGTCCAAGGTCGATCGGCGTAGCCACGACCACGGCATCACACTTGGTATTATTGATCGTGGCCTCCAGGTCTTTTAGTTGTCTGCGGCCATAGCCCATGGCCGGCAACAGCACGCCGATGTTCGGATACATTCTAAACGTCTCGGAGATCCGTCCGACGGTATAGGGCGAGGATCGACGAAGCCGGCCGCTCCATACTTTTGGGCCGCCACGACGCCGGCGCCGATCTTCATCCCCCCATGCGTCAAAGTGGGTCCGTCCTCCACCACGAGCACTTTCTTGCCTTTCACCACCGCCGGGTCATCCATGGCAAGGGCGGAGACTGCGTCCATCACGATGGCCTTTGGGTTTACGGCGGCGATATTTTGCCTTACGGTCTGCACATCGGCCCAATTGGCGCTATCAATTTTGTTGATCACTGCTACATCGGCAATCCGCAAGTTGGCCGCACCCGGATAGTAGCTCAGCTCATGGCCGGGGCGGTGCGGGTCCACGACACAGCAATGCAAATCGGATACAAAGAAGGGAAAATCGTTGTTGCCGCCGTCCCAAAGCATGACATCGCATCCGTTGGGGTCATTCTCGGCCGCCCTAAGAATGGCTTCGTAGTCAACCCCGGCATAGACCACGTTGCCGCGGACGACATGGGGCTCATATTCCTCCATCTCCTCTACCGTGCATTGATGCTTCTTCAGGTCTGCTACCTCGGCAAACCGCTGCACCTTTTGCGCCACCAGATTGCCGTAAGGCATGGGATGCCGGACCGCGACGACGTCCAGCCCCTTCGCCATCAATATCTCGATGATTCTGCGAGAAGTCTGGCTTTTGCCCGCGCCGGTCCGGACCGCGCCCACCGATACCACCGGTTTACGGCTCTTGAGCTGAGTCTGCTTGGTTCCCATGATCTTGAAATTCGCCCCGGCCGCCGTGCAGATCGCCCCAACCGTCATGACGTGTTGATTGGGCACATCGCTATAGGAAAACACGCATTCATCGACAGCGAGCGAGGCGATTAGCTGGGGCAACTCGGCCTCGGCGTAAATCGGAATCCCCTTGGGATAGAGTCTGCCAGCCAGTTCCGGCGGATATCTGCGGCCCTCGATGTCCGGGATTTGAGCCGCCGTGAACGCAACGACACTCACCGTCTCGTTGTCGCGGTAGACCATATTGAAATTGTGAAAATCCCTTCCGGCCGCTCCGATAATAAGCACATTCATCTTTCTTCGCGCCATGAACTCCTCCTTGCTGATCCGCAAGTATTCCGAACATGCGAATGATCGGATCAAACAATCTCCGTGCCGGCGTCGCCGGCGATGGCTTTTTGAATATCCCCCAGATGGCAGATAATTCCACGGTTGCGAGTGGCCTGGAAAAACTCCAGAACGGCTTGGATTTTCGGGCCCATCGAACCGGACGGGAAATGCTTTTCCCGAACATAAGCCTCCATCTCCGCAACGGGCACCTTTCTTAGAAACGCCTGCCCGGGCTTTCCCCAGTGAATCGCCGCGCCATCCGTGTCGGTTGCGATAATGAAAAGGTCGGCTCCGATCTCCCGAGCCAGCACGGCACTGGCGAGATCCTTGTCGATCACGGCCTCCACTCCGCTGAACCTTCGGCCCCTTCGCACCACTGGAATGCCTCCACCGCCGGCGCAGATCACTATGAAATCCATATCGATCAGCCGCTTGATCTCCCGATGCTCAACGATGGCGACCGGCTTCGGGGAGGCAACCACCCGACGATAACCCTTGTCGGTTTTAACCAAGTTGTAAGGAAGTTTTGCCGCCTGCTCCTCGGTAAAAAACGGGCCGATTGGTTTCGATGGATTTAGGAATCCCGGATCCTGCTCATCGACCACCACGTAAGTGATCAGCGTGCAGAAAGACTGCTCGGTTTCGATGCCGATTTCCATCAGGGCGGTGTCTAAAGAGGATTCAATCATGTAGCCGATCTGGCCCTGAGTCATCGCCCCGATGATCGCAAGAGGCATTTTGGGCACCTGCTCGCAGCTTTCCTGCTGGAGCAGCAGGTTGCCGACCTGTGGGCCGTTGCCGTGGGTGATGACGATGCGGTACGTCGCAGCCAGTTGAGCGATCTGCCGCATCGGAAAGCTCAGATTTTCGAGCTGCTCCTCGGCGCTACCCTGTTGCCCCTTTTGAATGAGCGCGTTGCCGCCTAACGCAATCAAAAGGATGGGTTTCTTGTGGGGCATATTTGTTCTTCCTTTGCGTCGGAACCATTGTCAATACCTTGCGTATTATCGTGGGCAGCCTGATAGGCTGGCTTTTCAGGGGCGATCGCGCTTTAAGTTTTAGCTGAGGTGCCTTATTCAGGCCTCCTGGATGCTGAACAACCACCATCGCGCTCCTCCCCTTCCCCCGCGCGCCTGCCTATCGAAATAGATCTTCATGATCCCGTCTGAAACCGTAGCGACCTCGTACCAATGCTTGCGAACATACATCTCCGAGCTGCCATGACGACACTTCCCAGTCTCCCGCCAAAAGCGAAAAGGTTGAAATGGATGCAGCTGGGCGATATGTTTACATGCCATGATCTTGGATATCCATCAAATTTTTCTGGAAAGCCCTCAGCATCGCATGGCCAACAGCGACGAGAGTGGAGACACGAAATCCTTGGGTGCGGCGAGGTGATGGAACTCACATCTCAACATATGGTTGTCGTGGCGCTTTGGATCATATGGTGCGTTGTCCACAGTTTGATGATCGCGCCGGTGGTGACCAATCGTTTGAAGGATAAGTTCGGCGATCGCTTCCGATTCTATCGCCTATTTTTCAACGCCGTTGCGCTGGCCACCTTCTGTCCCCTCGCGCTCTACTCGCTGCAAATTGAAGAAAAGCCGGTTTTTGTCTGGGATGGGACTCTCGTCGTCATTCAATACGGCCTGTTGTCATTAAGCGTTTTTCTGTTTCTTGCCGGAGCCAGGCATTACAGCCTCTCATCCTTTCTTGGCCTTGTTCAGGTCCGCGAGAGAGAATCCATCCGCACTGTTTCACAACGCCCTGCTTTCGCGACGTCTGGCATCCTTGGAGTCATCCGTCACCCGTGGTATGCGGGCGGACTATTGTTTATCTGGGCGCGCGACCTGGGGTTGACGGCTTTAATCGTAAATTTTGTGATCAGCCTTTATCTGGTTATCGGAGCGTTTCTGGAAGAGCGAAAACTCCTTGAAGAGTTCGGCGATGACTACCGTCTTTACCACGACGGGGTCTCAATGCTGTTTCCCTGGAAATGGATCAAAAAGAAATTGCATCTGCCGGTATGAATAGCTCAACGGGAGCTTTCCAAACGGGCTCAAAGCAAAAGGCCAGGTCTATCCCGGCCGGCACCAACGCGAAGCCGATCTGGTCGACGGGGTTGGGTATCTGAACCCTATGCTTGTAGTGGCCGTAGGCTTGCCCCCGATGATGCCAACGGTCGTCTGCCAGGGATACACCGGCGCCGATAAAGATCATGAGAGCTGCAACTGCGAATATTTTCATAATGCTGCGTTTCATGGCGTCCTCCTGTTTCCGCTGAATTTAACCCGGTTCGACGAAGCCCTGGGCAGTTGGGTTTGCATCTTGCTTGGAGAGCTCAGGGATCCGTTCAACCCAAGACGGTTGACACCAATACCCGCAAGACTCATTTTTCCATTGGATTGTATAGATGGTTTCAGGTGCCGAGAGTTCACCACTATCCGCTTTCGACATCGCAACTGTCTTGTGATCCGGGGTGGCCTGGTTAACCTCCTTTTCCAGGCCACCTCTTTTTCAGCCCGAAGGAAGAGGATTGGTTAATGTGCGGACGTTTTGCACGGTACAGCCTGTCTCATGAGCTTGAAAGGTACTTCAACGCCCTACCCCCACCTTTCGATATCCAACCCAGCTACAACGTTGCCCCCACGCAAGAAATACCCGTCATTGTCCAACTCGAAGACGCCAGACATCTCAAAAAGCGCCACTGGGGGTTGGTGCCGTTCTGGGCCAACGACATCTCCATCGGCTCCAGGATGATCAACGCGCGGGTGGAAACGCTATCCTCCAAGCCGGCGTTCAAAGCCGCCTTGAAGCACCGTCGGTGCCTGATCCCCGCCAATGGATTCTACGAGTGGTTCGGAAAGGCTGGGAGCAAACAGCCCTACTATTTCCAGCTGCCCTCCGGTGAGCCGTTCGCCTTCGCTGGCCTTTACGAAATCTGGCAGGGCAAGGAAGCACCCCCGGAAGCCGGCCCCTACAAGTCCTGCGCAATCATCACCACGGAAGCGAGCGAGTCGGTAAAGGACATACACAACCGCATGCCGCTGATCCTTAAGCCGGAGGTCTATGACGCATGGCTTGACCCTGAAAACAAGGAAATAGCCCAAATTGAGGAGCTGCTGAAAACCGCGTATGTGAAGGAACTGAATCGCTATCCCGTATCAAGAATGGTCAATCAGGTCGGAAACGACCAGAAGGAATGCATGGAACCGTTGAAGGAGAGCGGTGATTAAGACGGGGGTCTGTTCTGAAAATATGGCCGCCTCATGTGAATGTACAGCGCAAATCCCCACCAGCATAGCAGAAGGACGATATACGCTAGCATGAAATACTGAATAAGCTGCTCTTTGGGTATCATGCCGACGATCTCGCGTGTCACCGTTAGTTGCTGCAAGATATAATCGTAGAAAGCGTCGGGAAACAAAATCAGCTGAACCTTGTCAATCGTGTAGATGGCTGTGGTTGTCATAAATGCCGAGTATCCCCACGGCTTCGCTGTCCACATACCGATGCCGCTCAGGACGTAAAACGCAGCGAACATGAAATGATAGACGACTGATACTGCCCCTGTTCTAACACCTCCGAAAAGCGCCACAGCGGAGTTAACATCCATTATCTCAAAGACAGCGGAAACCAGAAAAAGCACGGCAGCGGTGCGGATCGTGGCATGACCTTTCACCTTTTGTGCCATTGACGTTATCTCTCTTCCGGGGTTTTCATCTTCGCAGAATTCAAGGAGAGCTTCGATTAGTTCAACAGACCGATATCGATGGTATCTAATTCGCTGCTTTAGTAAACAAAATGTTTACCAAAACGTTTGCTGTTGACCAAAAATCGAAGGGGTCAGGAACCTTGCGTAGCCCCTAACCCCTTGATTTAATTATGGTGCCGAAGCGGGGACTCGAACCCCGATGAGGGAACCCTCACTAGACCCTGAACCTAGCGCGTCTACCAGTTCCGCCACTTCGGCACAAAACGATTGATTTGCTCTAAGAGTTGATTTAATTATAGGGTTTGGCATTGTATGTCAAGCACATATTTGGGTTACGGAAAAGAGCAAGATGCAGCACATTCGGAGCCTTAACGAGATCTCCCGCCCGTTTACGCGCGCTGTCATTACGATCGGAAATTTTGACGGGGTGCATATCGGCCATCAAGCGCTTTTTTATGAAGTCATCGAACGATCGCATGCGATGGATGGCACCTCCATCGCCATCACCTTCGAGCCTCATCCTCTGCGGGTTCTGAAGAAAGCCAACTCCCCTCCGCTCATTACGATGTTCGAGCAAAAAGTCGAACTGATCGAGCGTTCGGGCATCGATGTCCTCGTTTCCATTCCATTCACGCTTGAGTTCGCAGCCATTTCAGCCCAAAGCTTCGTTGCCGACCTGCTGGTTCGCAAAATCGGCATGAAAGCCATCGTGGTAGGCGAGGACTATGCTTTCGGCAAGAACCGGGAAGGCGACATCAACCTGTTGAACTCCTTGGCACCCCAGCTGGGATTTGAAGTCATTGTGACGGGCATGATCCGCGCACTTCAGGGAACCGTTGAGCGCATCAGCAGCACCGCCATCCGCGAACTGGTGCAAGCGGGGGAAATGCAGCAGGCCTGCCGCATGCTGGGACGCCATTTCCAGATTCGAGGGACCGTGGTGCCCGGCCGCGATCGCGGCGGGAAGCTGCTGGGATTTCCCACGGCGAACCTGAAATTGGATGACGAACTCTGCCCCAAGGCCGGCATCTACGCCGTCACGGTGGAAACCCAAGGCCGCCTGCTTCAGGGCGTTGCCAACATCGGATACAGTCCGACCTTCGATGACTTTCAATTCACGGTGGAAGTGCATATCCTTGATTTCAGGGAAATCATATACGGGCAGAGGATTCGGGTGAATTTCATTAAGCGCATTCGCGATGAAATCAAGTTCTCAAGCCTCGCAGCGCTCAAGGAGCAAATCGCCCAGGATACGGAAACCGCCCGGCAGCTGCTTACGGAAAACGGCGTCACCTGCCGAGCCTGAGCATGGAACCAGGTTCTCATCACGCGACGGCATGTCAACACTAAAAATCCTGACCTATCCGGAAAAATTCCTGCTTCAGCCGACCCGGCCGCTTGACAACATCGACGGTGACGTGCAGCAGATGATTGATGCCATGGCGGAGACCATGTACCAGGCGCCGGGTATCGGTTTGGCATCGATTCAAATCGGATGGAATCGAAGTGTGCTGATTTACGATATTTCCGCACGCGATGAAAAACGCGGCCTGCATGTCTTGATCAACCCCCGGATCATTTCCGGTGAAGGGGAGATTATCTCGGACAACGAAGGCTGCCTCAGCGTCCCGGATTTTCGAGCCGACGTAGGGCGTTTCGAGCGGATCCTGGTGGAGGGACACGACCGGGAGGGCAAGCCGCTGCGCCTCGAAGCGGAGGGGCTGCATGCCATCGTCCTGCAGCATGAAATAGACCATCTCAATGGCAAATTGTTCATCGACCGGATCAGCGCCCTCAAACGCGAGCTGTACAAGCGCCGGGTCAGGAAGGCACTGCGCGAAAATGAAACAGCGCTTTAGAATCGTCTTCATGGGAACGCCGGACTTTTCCGTGCCATCGCTCGAAGCCCTGCATACCGCCGGCCATGACGTCATCCTGGTGATCACCCGGCCGGACAAGCCCAGGGGGCGGGGGCGCAAACTGGACGCCCCACCGGTCAAGAAGGCCGCCATCCGGCTGAAGTGCCCGGTGATGCAGCCTCCGACGCTGCGGGACGATAAGGTCTTGCAGATCCTCAGGGAAGCGTCGGCCGACTTTTTTGTGGTGGTGGCCTTTGGCCAAATCCTCACCGGAACGGTCCTGAGCATGCCCCGGCAGGGCTGCATCAACGTCCATGCGTCGCTGCTGCCCCGATACCGGGGACCGGCGCCCATCCACTGGGCGATTATCAACGGCGAGCCGGAATCCGGCGTCACGACCATGATGATGGACAAGGGCCTCGATACCGGAGATATCCTCATGCAGGCGAAGGAACCTATCGCCCCCGCGGATACCGCCGGGGCCCTCCACGATCGCTTGGCGATGTTGGGCTCTCGCCTGCTTTGTCAGACGTTGGATGCGTTTTCGGAGGGGACCGTTCGCCGGGTTTCGCAAGAGCATTCTCTGGCCACCTATGCACCCCTGTTGAAAAAGACCGACGGTCTGATCGACTGGAGAAAACCGGCTGCCAAGATTGAGTCTTTCGTCCGCGGCATGAATCCATGGCCCGGCGCGTTCACCTATTGGAGAAACCGGCGCTTGAAGATTTTCCGGGCGGAGGCCGCCCAGGCGTCCGCCGCGTCATCTCCGGGAACCATAATCAAAAGCCATGCCAATGAGCTGACGGTCGCGACCGGTCAGGGGGCGCTTTCCATTCTCGAAATTCAGGAAGCTTCCGGAAGCCGGTTGCCGGTATCCGAATTTCTTCGAGGATGCCGAATCGCTGCCGGAGACTTCCTGGCCTGATCCGATTCGCCAGAGACCCTGCCACCCCTTTTTGACCGAATTCATCCAACAACGGAATCAAGCTCCCCCGTGCGGGCGGGCAACCGGCTACTGCGGCAGGTCATCCATGAACTCACGGCGGATACCAACTTCAAGACTCGGATCCAATTGGAGCCCGGATGCGAGGCGCTCGGCGGTCACGCTCCTGGAAAAACTGAGCCACGATCGGTGCACGCTGGAAGCGCTGCTTGACGAGATCGACGGCACCGGTGTCATCCGGGATCCAAGGGACCGGGACCTGCTGCAAGCACTCGTATTCGGAGTGTTAAGGTGGCAGGGCCGCCTGGATTTCATTCTATCCTGTTTTTCGAAAACCCCCCTTAACAAAATCGAACCAGTGGTGCGGGTCATCCTGAGATTAGCGCTGTTTCAACTCTTGTTCCTCACCCGGATTCCGGCGTCGGCGGCCGTGCACAGCGCCGTGGAAATCGCCAAGGCCGCGGCCGGGCCGTGGGTGGCACCTTTCGTCAACGCCGTCTTGCGCCGGGCCGCTCAGGAGCATTTCAGCGTGGCTTTCCCCAACCGGGAAACCGCGCCGGTAGCCGCCCTGTCCACGGAATGGTCCTGCCCGGAATGGCTGGTCGCGCGCTGGGTGAGGCGCTACGGCGTTGAGACAACGGCCGGTTTGTGCGCCGCCATCAATGAGCTGCCGCCGCTGACGCTGCGGGCGAACACGCTGAAAGCGAGCCGCGACGAGCTGGCCGCCGCCGTTCAGCCCTTCGCAGCAATAACGGCGGCGGCCAGGACGGCTCCCGATGCCGTCCATATCAGCGGCCTGAAGACCGCGCTGGGCGATCTGGAGGCTTTCCATCAGGGCTGGTTCCAGGTCCAGGACGAAGCAGCGCAGCTGGTGTCGATCCTGCTCGACCCCCAGCCGGGAGAAGTGGTTCTGGACGCCTGCGCCGGCCGCGGCGGCAAGACCGGCCACATCGCCCAGCTTATGCAGAATCGAGGGCATCTGGTCGCACTGGACCAAAGCGCTTCCCGGCTCTCACAGCTCAAGGATGAAATGCGTCGTCTCGGAGTTTCATCCGTGTCGGCCTGCGAGGCGGACCTCATGCAGCCAGGCGCCTGCAACGGCCGGGGCCCGTTCGACCGAATCCTGCTGGATGCGCCCTGCTCCGGCCTGGGCACCCTGCGTCGCAACCCGGATATCAAGTGGTCCGCCCGCAAGAAGGACCTTCAGCGCTACCACCGGATTCAGGCCCGGTTGCTGGAACAGGCGGCGGCGCGGCTGAAGCCCGACGGAGCAATTGTATATGCCGTATGCTCCACGGAACCTGAAGAGACCGTGGACGTGGTGAAAGCGTTTTTAGCCAGTAACCGGGAATTCCGGATCGACGGTGATGCCGCAGGCCTTCCGCTGCCGGTCCGGCCCCTGGTCGATGTGCACGGGTTCTTGCAAACCTATCCTCGACTGAGCTATATGGATGGCTTCTTTGCGGTGCGCATGAGCATTCAGACGGATGCTTGAACCCCCGATCTTCATTTAAAAGACAAACGGCTGTCTCAAGACCATCGAAAGGAAACCATGAAACTGATTGCGCCATCGATACTGTCTGCCGATTTTACGCGTCTCAAGGAAGAAATTCAGGCGGTTGAAGCGGCTGGGGCCGACTGGATTCACGCCGACATCATGGATGGCCATTTCGTCCCCAACCTCACGTTCGGACCGATGGTGGTTGAAGCCGTCCGCAGGGCCACGGGGCTTCCGATCGATGTGCACCTGATGATCAGCGAGCCGGATCGATACATTTCAGACTTCGCAAAGGCCGGAGCGACCTGCATCAGTGTGCATGCGGAGACCTGCACGCATTTGAATCGCACCGTCCAGCTCATCCGGGATTCCGGTGCCCGGCCCGGGGTCGTGCTGAACCCCGCCACGCCGGTCGAAGCCCTTCGATGGATTCTCGAATATCTGGATTTTGTATTGGTGATGAGCGTCAACCCGGGGTTCGGCGGACAGCGCTTCATCCCCAACAGCATCGCCAGAATCACCCTTTTGAGGACGATGATCTCGGAAAGGGGCCTCAGCACCCTGATTGAAGTCGATGGCGGTGTCAGCCCCCAGACCATCGCCGACATCGCCGCGGCCGGAGCGGACGTCTTCGTGGCCGGCTCGGCGATTTTCAACAGCTCGGATTATCGCCAGACGATTCACGCCCTGCGCCAGCTGGCGAGCCGGTAAGGAGAGCGCCATGGGTCACCCGCCGCCGTCGTCCCCGTCCATTCTGGTCATTCACGGCCCCAACTTGAACCTGCTGGGCCGCCGCGAGCCCGAAATATACGGCCGCACCACGCTGGCTGAAATCAACCGCAACCTGGCCGATCTGGGCGTGCAGCTGGGGCTCGCGGTGGACACCTTCCAGTCCAACCACGAGGGTGCCATCGTCGACCGCATCCAGCAGGCCGGCGGCAGCTGCAACGGCCTGATCGTCAATGCCGCGGCGTTCACGCACACCTCCATCGCCATCCGTGACGCTCTGGCCGCGCTGGACATGCCCGTCATCGAAGTCCACCTGTCCAACATCCACCGTCGCGAGCCGTTCCGCAGCACCTCCTTGACGGCCGGAGTGGTCTCCGGACAGATCCTCGGACTCGGCGCCATCGGTTATTCGCTGGCCCTCCGGGCGCTGGCCGAGATGATCCGGCCGGCCGTGGCCGTGGCGTGATGGAATGAAGCCGATCCGTTTAATGCTATGGGCCGCGGGGGTTGTCGCGGTGGCGTGGGCCCTTGCGACGGGGCTTGGCCGCCAGGCTCAGGCGGATGACTCCGTGAGCGATGATGAGAAACGCCTCAAAATCGAAGCGATGTACCGCGATTACAAGCGCAATTTTGCCGACGTCGCGGACATTGCACCGGCCGAGGCCATGGAGCTGCTCCATGCCGGCCGTGCGCTCTTCGTGGATGTGCGCGAGGAAAAAGAGCAGGAAGTGTCCATGCTGCCCGGCGCCGTCACCGAACAACAGTTCTTAAAGCACCCTGAACGCTACCGCGACAAGGTCATCATCGGCTATTGCACCATCAGCTATCGCAGCGGGGTGCTCGCCGAAAAGCTCAAGGCCCGCGGCATCACCATGGTCAACCTGCAGGGCGGGCTGCTGGCCTGGGTCCACGCCGGCGGCAAGGTCTACGACCGGGCCGGAGAGACCCGCCGCATCC
>CAZEKN010000011.1:0-20431 GCA_964512755.1 uncultured Desulfatibacillum sp.
TCGACAAGCTGATTAACTGGGAGTTCGCTTTCGAAAACTTTTCCAATGGTTGATACAAACCAAGGATGAAATAATTCCACGGCCGAAATTTCGCACCTTAAACGAACCATATACATCAATAACCGAGTTAGCTGGGGCAGTGAATCAAGTTCACTGCCTTAGCTGTTTTGCAGCCGGTGAAGGCAGGGGGGAACTACCCTCGGGTTTCTGAATTCAGGAGGTCTTGTGGGAAACGCTCTGGGCCTAATAATGGCTAAAACTATCCTGTCCTCGCCGCAATCAGAAATAGGATCGGGCGCCGAGATAGCGCGCGCGGTAGTAGCCGCTCGAAAGCGAGGCCATCTGGATCGGATTGCCTCGGCTTGGGGCGTGAAGAAATGTGTCACCGCCGAGGTAGATCCCTACGTGCGAGGCCCTGCCTCTGCCGCGCGTGGAGAAAAAGACCAGATCGCCCTGGGAAATTTCATTCAAATCGACCGCTCGCCCGACACGCCATTGATCCGCAGATGTCCGCGGCAGCTCCAGCCCGTTCAACTGATAAACGACCATGGTGAGACCGCTGCAGTCGAAGCCGTCCGTCGTGGTCTCCCCGCCCCACCGATACGGTACTCCGATGAAGCGCTCGGCGGTTCGGAGGATCTCGCGCCGCAGCCGGGCCTCGCCGGCGTCCGCATACACGGCGGCCGCATAGTCTCCCGGCGCAATGAGAAAGTAGTCTTCAATGACGCCGGCGGATTTCAGGCGCTCCGCCGCCGCGGCAGCCTCCTCGCGGGACGGAAAATTTCCGATACGTACTTTGTAAAAACCCGAATCGTCGATGAAATGGTAGGCCAGCAGCTTGTGCGCGAGCAGTTTGCCGGTCAGGCGCACGGCGTTGTCGATGTTTTTGAAAGCGCCGGCCTGAATGGCATGGCGCAGCTGGGGCAGGGCGGTCTTGGGACGGACGACGGCCGGCGAGCCCTCCGGCCGGGTCTGCCGGGCGCAGCCGCACAACGCCAGCACGGTTAGGCATACAACCAACGCCATCCGGCCGGCCGCCGTCGATGGCCTCCGGGCAGTTGTAGGCGCTGGCCGCCGGGGCGAATGATTGAAGCGATCGTACGACGATAAGATAGAGACCGCTGAGTGCATTTCCGTTGCGTTGAACCGTCGGCCCTTAGCCCTTTTATGGGTTCAACCCAGCAGCATCTTCACGATCACCGGAAAGGCGACCAGGGTGCCGACCGATGCGCCGATATTGGTGAAGGCCACCACCAGCAGGATGCGCGTGACCTTGTTGCGCCAGAACCCCTTGAAAGAAAGAATGTCCTCCGGAAGGCTCTCCAGATCCTTGACCTTCGGCTTGCGCGAGAAGGCTTCCACCATCCCCGAAATCCAGCCGGCGGCGATCATGGGATGCAGGGTGGTGAACGGAGCGACGATGACCGAGGAAAGGACGGTGGCCGGATGCGCCAGCGCCAGCGCGGCGCCCAGCCCGGCCAGCGCGCCGGTGCACGCGCTCCAGAGGACCACCATTTCGGTGCCGGCGTCTTGACCGCCGTAAAAGAACCCGGCAATGAACAACGCGACGATGCTACCGGGGAGCCCCCACTTCATGAAGGCGCCGATTTTGCCCGGCGGCGGCAGCTGTTCCAGGGCGGGCAGATCGATGGTCTCGTTCCAATGCTGCTTGATCCCCGGTACATGGCCGGCGCCGACCACGGCGACGACCTTGTTTCCGGGCGCCTGGCGGATCTTGGCGGCCAGAAACCGGTCGCGTTCGTCGATCAGGATCGTTTTCAGCATCGGCAGGGAGCGGCCGACTTCCGAAAGCAGGGCTTCGAGCACGTCCTGCTGCTTCATGCGCTCGATGTCCTCCTCGGTGATGTCATCCGCCTGTCCCATGGAAACCACCAGCTGAAAGAGGAGCTTGGCCTTGTTCCACCAGCCCATGGAATGCCAAGCCCGTGAGAGCGTCGTGCGGATATCCCGATCCGCCAGCCAAAGCTGAGCACCGGAAGCCTCTGCCATTTCGATGGCCCTCAGCATCTCGGCGCCGGGCGTTACGTCGATTTTCTTGGCAATGCGCTTTTGAAATGAAGCCAGAAGGAGATTGGAGAGCAGCAAGAAGGCCTTCTTTTCCTTGATGACTTTGATGATGTCCATATCCCGCCAGCGGTCTTTCTGGCGCAGGGCCTGATAGCGCGAGGCGCAGAGTTCCACACAGACGGTGTCCGGCATCTCGGCCCCAATCACCTCCTCGACCAGGCGGACGCTGTCCCGGGAAACATGGGCGGTGCCGACCAGCACGATCTCCCGGCCCTCCGCGATCAGGCGATGGACCATTACATTAGAGTTGTCTGTCATAGGGCTCCAGGTATATAAGGGTATCCGTAGACCGGTGATTCAAGCGGCCATGGAACCATGATCACGAGAATCGCTCAATTTAAGCTATCTTTAGAGTTTATTACATCCTAAGGCGTATGGCAACGTTGCCGTCGGGATGTCGTTGAAAGTCGGGAGGCCGCCATGGCGCTGGAGAGCTATCGCATCGACCGTGAGCCTTATTATCTACCGGCGGAAGGCGAGGTCGCTGTTTTCGAAGCCGCCTACGCATCTCGCCTCCCGGTCCTGCTTAAGGGCCCCACCGGGTGCGGAAAGAGCCGTTTCGTCGAACATATGGCCTTTCGGCTTCGGCGCCCCCTCGTTACCGTGGCCTGCCATGAGGACCTGTTCGCCTCCGACCTGCTGGGGCGCTATCTGATTCAAAACGACGAAACCGTATGGATGGACGGGCCGCTGACGCTGGCCGTACGGTCCGGCGCCATCTGCTATCTGGACGAGGTCGTCGAGGCCCGCAAGGACACGACCGTCGTCATCCATCCGCTCACGGACCACCGGCGGCGTTTGGTGGTCGACAAGACCGGGGAATACATCCGTGCGCACCCGGATTTCATGATGGTGATCTCCTATAACCCCGGGTATCAGTCCGTCCTCAAGGACCTCAAGCAAAGCACCCGCCAGCGGTTCGTTTCCATTGAATTCGATTTTCCCGAAACGGAAAAGGAGGTGCAGATCGTGGCGCATGAGGGTCAGGTGTCGACGGAATCGGCGTTGAAATTGGTGACCCTTGCCGCCAAGATCCGCAGCCTGCGGGAACAGGGCCTGACTGAAGGCGCCAGCACGCGGCTGCTCATTCACGCGGCCCGCCTGATCGGGAATGGCATTCCCGAGCGCGAGGCCCTGCGCACCGCCGTCTGCCTGCCGCTCACCGACGACGAGCGTCTGATCGAGACGCTGTACGACCTGATCGAGGATGTTTTCTGAAACCTTTGAAACGCTTCTGCGGGTGAATCCCGGCGTGGCGGAATTCGTTGCCGCACGGCTGGCTGAAAAGCCGGCCGCCTTCGAGCCGGCGATGATCCAACAGCTGGCGTCGGAAACCCTCTGGGCGCTGGCCATCGAAACCTCTTTCGGCCGATGGGTGGCTGCGGGATATGCGGATCTGGTCGGTGAGGTCGCGCCCGAAAAAGTGGAGGTCTATCGTCGGTTGGTTCGCGAGGCGGGGCGGGCCGGTGCCACCCAGGGCGGCCTGATGGCTGAATGCCTGCCGCCGGTTCTGGTCTACGGCGATGCCGATCTTCTTCACCGATTTCGCCAGGCCTGGGACGCCCTGTCGGGCAAGGGGGCCTATGCGCTGAAAACGCC
This sequence comes from uncultured Desulfatibacillum sp., assembly GCA_964512755.1. Classification (GTDB taxonomy): domain Bacteria; phylum Desulfobacterota; class Desulfobacteria; order Desulfobacterales; family SpSt-501; genus SpSt-501. Next base: position 3,688 of record CAZEKN010000011.1, read on the forward strand.
GCTGCAGGCCCTGGTGCGCTTGCTGAAAAGCGGCGATTCGGCCGGGTCGGCCGCCTATCTGGATTTGCTGAGGGAGGCCTTCCATCGAGACCTCTCGTATGAAGAGGCTCGCTATTTCACCGCCGCGCTGCCTCTGGCGGCGCTGAGACGGGAGCCCCCGCGCCGTTGCTGGCAGCTGACAGCGCTGAGCCATCTGCTGCGGACCGATCACCGCCTGGCCGAGCCCTTTTTGACGGGGCTGGACAAGGGGCTCGATCTTTTGGGGGAACCGGCCCTGACGGCCTTTATCGATGCGGCGCTGGCGGTACATGCCCGTCACTGCGATCTCGCGGCCCGGTTCCTGGCGCTGGAATCGCGGTCCAGCCAGGATCTCTTAGCCGGTTTGCAGGTTTGCGTCGGAGTCGTCCAGGTTCAGGATCGCCTGAGACGTTACCTGCAGATTCGCACCGGTCGGGCGTTTGCGATCCGACCGTTATCCGCCCTTCCGGCCTTTTATGCCAAGGCCATCGACCGGGACCGGATGGTCTGCTCCGACGGTGCGGCCATCTATGTTCCGGACGAAATCGGCCGGTTTGCCCGCAAGGAGGAGAATCTCGACCTCTATGCCGGATTGGTGCGGCTGGAAGCGTCCTTTCACGAGTTTGGTACGATCGATTTTGATCTGGAAAAAGCGGTCGACCATTACCCTGCGGTGAAGGCTCGATTTGAGACGGATCCGGGGGCAGCGCAGCCGGAAGGCGAGCCCAGGCCTGGGGCCGAACGAGACCGATCCGAAACCGGGCAGCCGGGCTCCGACCTGGATCGGTTCTTCAAACGGTTCCCGGATATGGAACTGGCCGCCGATCTTTTTACGGTATTCGAGCTGGGACGCATCCGGCATTGCCTTCAGCGTCATTATCCTGGCCTCGTGCGCCGTTTCTACCCACTGCTGCGCGAGACGGCCCTGGCGATGGTGGTCCGGAAGCGCTGCGCCACGTTCTGCGACGGCCTGCTGATTCGGGTCGCCCTGGCCGTGCTGGCGCAGGCGTGGGCTCATCCGGATCCCGCGAACGATGCGATGCTGCAGGCGCTGTCCGATGCCTTCGAGCGCGAGATCTCCGCGGAAAGCCCGGTAGAGGCCAGCGCTGAGCTGACCGCGCGGTACTTTGAAACGGCCCAGGCGTCCGTGCCGGATCGTCCGGTTGAGGAAGGGGGCCGGCGTCCGGGAAGGCTCATGCCGCCGTTCGGCTGGCGGCCCTGGCCAAACCCGGCTGCGGACGGGACCGCAGCGTTCGGAGCGACGGCGCGGCGGCTCAAGGGGTTGTTCGCGGCGGCTGGGCATACGGCTTACACGGCAGACATCCGGAGACGGCTGGCGGCGAACGCGGGGGGCCTGACGCCGGCGGATGTCCACGCGCTGTTCGGGAGCAACCGAGTGAATGCAACGCCGTTGGAAGATCTGCTGCGGATGGCGGACCCGGAACTGGCGGCGTCCGGCGATGGACAACTGGAGAACGAACCCGCCTGGCGTTACCCGGAATGGGATACGCGCCTGGCGGATTACCTTCAGGCGCATGTGCACGTGCGGGAGAAAACGGTCGTACCGGATGGTCGGGATTTCTATGAAGCGGTGTTGCAACGGCACCGGGGTCTCGTCCGTCGCACCCGGACGGCGTTCGAGCGCCTGCGGCCCGAGGGGCTGAAGCGCCTGAGGCGCTGGCCTGACGGCGACGAATTCGATTATCGCGGGCTGGTCGAGGCCTGGATCGACCGGCGCAAGGGCGACGTGCCGTCGGATCGGCTGTTCGTCAAGCGCGTGAAAGACCGGCGCGACGTGGCCGTTCTGCTGCTGGCCGATGTGTCCCGATCGACGGCGAACATCGTGCCGGGGACGGACGTATCCGTTTTGGACATCGAAAAGGAGGCCATCGTTGTTTTGTGTGAAGCCCTGTCTGTCCTGGGGGATGCCGTCGCCGCAGCCGGTTTTTCCGGTAGCGGCCGGCACAGCGTCGATTATTTCCATATCAAGAAATTCGGTGAACCGCTTTCGGAGGCCGTGCGCGGACGGATCGGCGCACTCCGGCCGCAGCGCAACACCCGCATGGGGGCGGCCATCCGCCATGCGGCCGATCAACTGGCGCGAGCGCCTGCCCGGGTGCGGCTCCTGATCGTTCTCAGCGACGGCTTTCCAAACGACTCCGGTTACAAGGGCGCATACGCCGTTGCCGATACCCGCCAGGCCCTGGCTGAGCTGAGCGCCCGGCATATCCGGTTTCATGCCCTGACGGTCAATCTGCCGGCCAATCCCAAACTGGATGAGCTTTACGGCAAGGCGCGGCACCACGTCATCTCCGATGTATGCGAACTGCCGGAACGGTTGCTGCGGGTGTACAGCGCGCTGACGCGCTGAGGGCGGCTGCGCCGAAAGCCCGACTTCGGCGTTGCGCGGCGCTCCGCGGGCCCTGCGGCGTGCAGGGAGCACGCCTCGGGCCGCGAAGGCTTGCGCGCCTTGAATTCGGGCTTTGGGCGCAGCCGCCCACCGGCGGTGCGATAATACGGTTCCGGTGGGTTACGGCGCACGGCATCAAAACGGAAGAAGAGCAGTATGCTGATTCACGACGGCATCTATTCGTGGGAGGGGTTCGGAGGGCGGCTGAAGCTCTCCAGCGGGAGCTGCCGGCTGCGGCTTTACGATCTGAGCCGCGCCCCCGCCGCCGGTATGGCTTATCTGAGGCCTTTCATCGCCATCGTCTCCGATGTCCCGGAAAGCCGGATGTCGGTGCGCAGCTGCGCCGGGCACGTCGCCACTTCGGTGGCCCGAGACTTCAAGATCGACCCGCCGCGCATGCTCTACATCGAATACTATCCGGAAAGCATTTATGGGGAACGCCGGGAACGCCGAATCCCGGAGAAATACGATGTCGTCGATTTCAAGTGGACGGAGGGAGGGGCGATCCAGCCCCGCTGGCGGGCCCTCCATCCGCCGCTGCTGAATGTCATCCGGCAGATAGTGGATGCAGAGGGGGAATAGAGTCGATGTGGACGATATTTCAGGGCATCGGTGCGACGGTGAAAATCACCGTGCTCCAGACGGCGTGCGAGATGATGACCGGCGCCAGGTTGCCCGTGCGTGCATACATGGCCCCCCAAAAAGCTCCGGCGACCGCTGCAGCGCCGACCAGCATGAAGTTGAACGACCAGATGTGTACGCCGGCATAGATGGCGGTGGCGGCCGCCCATCCCGGCCAGCGGCCGAATCGTTCCATCAGGCTGCGTTGGAGATACCCTCTCCAGTAAATTTCCTCGCTGGGTCCGGTGACGAAAAAAAGCAGTGCCGCGACCACTCCTATGGGCATTCCGGCGCCTTTGTGGTAAATGCCGCCGATTTGGCGGCCCGCAAAATCGAAAACGGCGATGGAAATCGCTCGCCCGGCCCAGAAAATGAGATAAAGCAGCGCGGCCGACGCCAGCCCGAGGGCCACGGCACGGCTGTTCCAGCCGAATTCATGACGTGCCTGCGGATTCAAAACGATGGCGATGCCTGCCAGCAGTGCGGCGGACAGCGAAATTTTGATCCAAAAGGAGGCCCAGTCCAGCGCGAACGTGATGGACCACAACCCGGCGGCCAGAAGCACGGTCACCGCCAGCGGCAGGAATCGCGGGTGGGCGAGGGTCACCACCAGACCTTTACGATCAGGGAGGAAACCAACAGCAGACCGAAGACGGTATCGAGCTTGGCGGTCTGAGCATCTGCGTCGAGCGGAATGTCGTGGGCCACCTGGCGCAGCAGTTTGACCGCCAGCGGGGCGGAGAGCAGGACCATCAGCGACCAAACGGTCAACGGGCCGAAGACCGCCATGATCACGACCGCCAGATAGGCCGCCACAATCAGGCCCAAATACAACGAAACGCCCCTGCGTTCGCCCAGCAAGATAGCCAGGGTTTGAATGCCCTTGCTGCGGTCGTATCTGACGTCACGGATGTTGTTGGCGAGCAGAACCAGCGCCACCAGCACGCCGAAGGGAATCGAGATGAGCAGGGCGTCGGCGCTGACGGCCTGCTGTTGAACGTAATAAGCGCCGGTGACCATCAGCGGGCCCCACATCAGAAACACCGAGAACTCGCCCAACGCCTTGTATTTGTAATTCAGCGGTGCGGCCGTATACGTGATTCCGGCCACCGTTCCGATGATTCCCAGGATGAGCACGACCATGCCGCGGGTTGCGGCCAGGAAGACACCGATCAGCGCCGCGACGAGATAGAGCAGGAAGGCCGCGGCGCGAACCTGCTCCAATTGGAGCCGCCCCTCCATCAGGGGGTGCGGGCGGTAGCGCGCCGTCGGGACATCCGGGCTATCCACTCCGTGCCGCACGTCGTCATAATCGTTGATGAGGTTGCTGGCGGCGTGCATCAGGACCGCTCCGATCAGGGTCAGGAGGTACAGCGGCCAGGAGAAAGCCCCCTCCACCGCGGCGACGGTGCTACCGACACTGACGGAAATGGCGGTCATGGTAAACGACCACGGCCGAGCTGCCAGGAACCAGTTGCGATACGCGTTATTCATCATTCCTGTTTACTATGGTTTGCCCGGCGGCGCCTGTTTGAAGGCCGTACGGGCTTCCTCCGATGCCGCCCGCGCGGTATCGATGGCCCGCTGCGCTTCGGCCTGGGCCGTTTCGGCCTTTTCCTCCTCGGCTCGGATCCTGTATTTGAACTGCTCCCGGCGTGACGGTGTGTTGCCGAAGCGTTTGCGGACCTCCAACGCGCGTTGGGTTTGTTCGTCCGCCATCCGGACGGCTTCCTGCGCGCGTTCGTCCGCTTCGCGCGCGCGGCGGAGGATGCCCTCAACATCGGAACGGCGCTGGTCTTCCAGCCGCGCCTCGTCGCGCTGCTGGCGCTGCTGCAGGCGCTGTCTGGATTCGGCCGGCGTCACCGCCGGCTCATCGACGACGTCCTTGACGCTGGCATCCACCGGTGGGGGCTCATCGGTGATGTGCAGTTTCCCGCGGGAGTCGGTCCAGGTATACACTTTGCTCTGCGCCTGGGCGCCGGCTTCCACCATTAATCCAATGGCCAACACCGCCAAGAGGATCATCGATTTCATCGCAGCCCTCCTCAAACGCCATCGGGTAGCTATGAAGATGGTATAAAAATATCTGAAAAGGCCAGATATGTCAATTTCAGCGGGCTGCGGCGGATTATTGGATGCCGGCCGCCGAATAGCGCAAATCCATCTTTCGTCGATGCCGTAACCCCGCCGGTTTGAAAGCTATCCGATTTCCTGTGAAACGGGCGTTTCGGTCCAGAATCTCAGCAGGCCGCCGGCGAAATCCTCGGGACTCCTGATCGGGCGCGGTTGCCATGTTTCCGGCAGCAGCGTCCGGTAGTGCTCTGAACCGTAGCGCTGGTCGATCAGCAGGATGACCCCGCGGTCGGTTTCGGAGCGGATGACCCGGCCGGCGGCTTGCAGCACGCGGTTGATGCCGGGATACAGGTAGGCGTATTCGAAGCCCTGCTCCAGGCGGTCCGCGAAGTAGCCGCGGATCAGCTCCCGCTCCAGGCCGACGGCGGGCAGTCCCACGCCGACGACCGCCGCTCCGGACAGCCGCGTCCCGACCAGATCGATCCCTTCGCCGAAGATGCCGCCCATGACGGCAAAGCCGACCAGCGTGCGAGGGTTGTCGGTTTCGAAGCGCTCCAGAAAGAATTCGCGCTGCCGCTCACCCATGCCCGGCTGCTGGACGATCACGTCCAGATCCGGGCATGCCGCCTGAAAGGCCTCCAACACCAACCGCAGGTACTGGTAGGACGGGAAAAAGAGGAGGTAATTGCCCGCCCGGGTCTGCACCAGGCGGCGGAGGATTCGGGACACCTCGAACTTGGTGCGGTCGCGGTGCCGATAGAAGGTCGACAGCCGGTCGGCGACGAACACGGCCAAATTCTCGGACGGAAACGGCGAGGGCAGGGACAGGGTTTGGGCGGATTCGCTGGCCAGCATGGTCTGGAAGTAATCCAGCGGGGCCAGCGTCGCCGAGAAAAATACGGCCGACCGACAGCGCGTCAGGGCCGCGCCGATCTGCCGCGACGGGTCGATGCAAAAGAGCTTGAGCCGCACATCGGGGGATAGGGCCTCATAGCAGGCGGCGTAGCTTTCGTCGAATTGCTCGGCCACACGCAGAAAGCTGCCGGTTTCGAAATAGCGCTCCAGAAGCTCCTCCCGAAAAACGGATTTAAGGTTCTTCTCAAGCCATTTCTCGGCGGCGGCCATGAAATCGCGCAGCAGCGGATAGAGTTCGTCGGGGGCGTCGCGGTCGGCGATCGGAGCGCCGGCCGCTTCGACGCGCTGGCGGGCCGCCAGCATCCAGCGGTTGATCTTGCCCAAACAGCGGTGGACTGCCGGTAGGCTGCCCTTCACCGCCCGTCGCAGACCCAGGAACGGCTGCTTGCGGATCTCGGCCGAGAACATTTCGCGAGACCGGTCCACCAAGTTATGGGCTTCATCGACCAGAAACACATAGTCGCCGGTCGGTTCTAAAAAGAAATGGCGCAAGTAGGCCTTGGGATCGAAGGCGTAGTTGTAGTCGGCGATGATTACGTCGGCCCACCAAGAGAGATCGAGCGAGAACTCAAAGGGGCACACTCGAAATTTCCGGGCGGTTGCGGCGACGGCCTCCCGCGTCCAGGCGTCCTCATCGAACATCGCGCGGCGGGCGTCCGGCAGTCGATCGTAGTGGCCGCGGGCGAATTCGCATTCCTCGGGGTGGCAGGCACGGTCGGGGTTGAAGCAGGCCTTTTCCTTGGCGGTCAGGGCGAGCGACTTTAAACACAAGCTCCGCGCCCGCAGCTCGTCCAGGGCTTTTTCAGCCGCCATCCGGGTCGTGGTGCGGGCGGTCAGATAGAAAACCTTGGCGCCGGCATGCTCGGGGATGGAGCACACGGCCGGGAAGAGCACGGCCATGGTCTTGCCGATGCCGGTGGCGGCCTGGATAAAAATCCGACCGGCCGCCTGGATGGTCCGTCGGACGGCGGCCACCATTTCATCCTGTCCGGGACGATAGTCGTCGAACGGAAACGGAAGCTGCCGGCTGGCAGCGTCCCGTCGCCGTTGCCAATGGGTGATGAGCGTTGCCCATTGAAGATAGCGACCGACGAGGCCCTCGAAAAACGACTGCAGTTCGATTCGGGTGAAATAACGGCGGGTCTCCCGGAAGGCGCCGGTCTCCAGACGAGCATAGGTCAATTGAACACCGATGTCGGCCAGGTCGTGTTCGGCGGCGTACAGAAAGGCATAGACTTTGGCCTGCCCCCAGTGAAGGGGGTTTTCTTCGCGCAGACCTTCTTCCGCGTTGCGGCGGGTGGTCTTGATCTCGTCGATGACGGGGACGGCGCCGTCTTCAAATACCCCGTCGATCCGGCCGGTGATGTCGAGCACCAGATCGGGCGTTTCCAACCGGTGAGCGATGGCGACCTCCGCAGCGTACTCGGCCGGCCGGGAATATTGAATCTTCTGGTGGAGTTTGATGGCGTCCACCGCGCGGGAGGCCCCGGTAAATTCGACTTTGAGGTCGCCGCTGCGCAGCACAAACTCGACCAGTTCGCGTACGCCGATGGATCGATGAATTTTCATGTGATGCGTTTAGGCCCGATCGAGTGAATGGGAAACACGCATTTCGAAACAGTGCACGCAGCCTCGGAGGAAACCCGAAAAGCCGATTGCGATTTCTAGAAAAAACTGCTATCAAAAATCCGCCGGCAAATCCACCCGCCGCTCCATGGACCGCACTCTCGGAAAGAATTCCATGAGCAGCTCCAATCCGACATCCAACAAGATCATCTCCATCGGCAGTGCTCCGCATACGGCTTTCAAGGACATCATCGGCCAAAGCTCGGCGATGAAGGCCATTTTTCGCATGGTCGAGAAAGTGGCCGGGAGCGACACCACTATCATGCTCAATGGGGAAACTGGAACCGGCAAGGGAGTGATCGCCCGGGCCATCCATGAGTGCTCGCCGCGCCGCAGCAAGCCGCTGATCCAAATCAATTGCGGGGCTACGCCCGAGGGCCTGTTGGAGAGTGAATTCTTCGGATACCGCCGCGGTGCGTTCACGGGAGCGGTGGCGGACAAGCCCGGGAAGTTCGAAATGGCCAACGGCGGAACCATTTTCCTGGACGAGATCGGCGACATGAGCACCGATCTCCAAGTGAAGGTGTTGCGCGTGCTGGAAGAGGGGGAGTTCGAACGCATCGGCGGCCGCGAGACCATCAAGGTGGACGCGCGCATCATCGCGGCGACGCACCGCGACCTGGAGGAGGAAGTCCAGAAAGGCCATTTTCGAGAAGATCTTTTTTATCGGCTTTACGTGATTCCCATCCTGCTGCCCCCTATGCGCGAGCGCAAAAATGACATTCCGTATCTCGTGCATCACTTCCTCGAGGAGTTTGCCCGCAAAAACCAGAAAGCGACCATGAACGTCGCACCTGACGCCATGCAGCTCTTGATGAACTATCCATGGTACGGCAACGTGCGCGAGCTCAAGAACATGATCGAACGCATCGTGGTCCTCAGGGACGGGGATAGCCTGCGTGCGGAAGATCTGCCGGAAAAGGTCCGCCTGGACGAATCCCCGGCCGGCCGGCGGGGGGGCGCGAGCGGGGGCGATGAAGGCATTTCGTTTCAAACAGCGGTTTCGGAGTTCGAAAAAGCGCTGATCCTGAGCGCGTTGGAAAAAACCAACTGGGTCAAGAACCGGGCTGCGGACCTGCTCCAGATCAAGCGCACCACGCTGGTGGAAAAGATCAAGCGGTATCAGCTCGAAAAGCCCGGGGGGGATCTCTAATGTCGACGAGCGATGCGGACATTCTGTTTGTGGACGACGACCGTGCGATTCTGGAACTGGTCCGGGAATACCTGACGGAGGTCGGTTTCCGGGTGGAGGTGGCCGACAACGGCCTTCAGGCCCTGGAGCGGATCAAGGCCCAACCCTATGCCATCGTCTTTACGGACATCAAGATGCCCGACATCGACGGGCTGGATCTGCTGTCGGCCATCAAGGAATACCGGCCCGAGACCGAGGTGATCATCGTTACCGGCCACGGCTCGATGGAATCGGCCATCAAAGCCATGAAATTCGGAAGCTATGACTACCTCCAGAAGCCCTTCAAGCTAAATGTGCTGAAGATCATCATTGACCGCATTCTCGACGCCAAGAAGCTCAAGCAGGAAAAGATCGTTTTGAAAACGCGGGTCAAGGAACGCCACCGGTACGAAGGACTGGTCGGCATCAGCCTCAAGATGCAGGAGATTTACGACACCATCGACCGCATCCGCCTCACCGGCGCGAACGTCTTGATCGAGGGCGAAAGCGGAACGGGCAAGGAATTGGTGGCTCACACGATCCACCGCATGAGCGAGCGCAGCCGGTCTCCCTTTGTCGGCGTGGTTTGCAAGAGCCTATCTCGGGGCGCAACGGCGGACCACTCCGCGGAGCGTGTGAGTGAAATGCTCCAAAGCGCAGAGGCAGGCACCTTGTTCCTGGATGACGTTTGTGAAATGCCGGAACCCGCCCAGGCCGCACTGGAAGAGCGCTTGCGTGAACGCCAAACAGCCGCCGCATCCGATGCGCGGCCCGGCCCCCGGCTCATTGCGTCCACCAATCGGGTTGTCAAAGAGGCACTGGCGAAAGGCGTCCTGAACAAAAATCTGCACACCTGTCTGGCAGAGACGTTTATCCAGATGCCGCCGCTGAAGGACCGCAAAGAGGACATATGCCTGCTCATCAATCACTTTTTGGACCAGTTCAACGCCAAGAGCAGCAAGAAAGTCATGACCGTGGCGCCGGAGGCTATGGACTACCTGCTGAGCTACAACTGGCCAGGCAATGTAATTCAGCTGGAGAATGTGATTGAGCGGGCGTTTGCTCTCGGTGTGGAGCTCGTCATCCACATTGATGATCTGCCGGCCGAAATTAAAACCGCCGGAGAGATCGCGCGGATGCAATGACAAGCCGGAAGGTGCCGCCGAGAAGCCTGCAACGGATTTCAGCCTGGCTGCCGGTGCCGATTCCGTGCTATCCGTCGCCGAGCAGCGGATCCACCCGGACCTGCACGTGCAGGTTCACCCCTCTCAGACCGATGTCTTCCAGGGAAAGCGAGACCGCCGTACCATCCGATATGCGGGGCGGAATGCTCAGAGAGAATTCCCGCTCGGTGCTGATGTAGCCGCGCCCGGCGCAAACCGGGCAGAAGAGTTCGTCCAGAAGTCCGGCCTGGTCGCACTTCGGGCAAGGCTCCAGCACCGGGAAGTGGATTGGGCAAAGCCCGCCCTCACGCGATTCGTTGACGGAGAGGGTCACCTCGAGGAAGATATCCTTTTCAAACCCTCGCCGGCGCGGGCGGGAGTAAAAGCCTGGAAGCCACCCCTCGAAAAATTCATCCACCAACGATTCGCGCTGCTCAAACTCGCGGTAGAAGCTTTCACGATTCCGAACCATCTGCGGCACACGTACCATGCGCCAGGACGATTCCCGGCGGTCGAGTTCGTTGTCATAGCGCCGCCTTCGGTCTGCGTCCGCCAGCGTGTCATAGGCCTGCTTGGCCTCCAAAAACCCTTCGGCGTTCGCCGGCTGTCTGGCTCGATCGGGATGGAGCTCTTTGGCGATGCGTCGGTACGCATGTTTGATCTGGTTCGAGTTGGCACCGCGATCCACACCTAGGATGATGTAGTAATTCTTGGTCATCTGTCATCACCCTGTCCTACGCTCTGTTTTCAAAAATGCCCGGCTGCGTTGACTCAAGACAATGGCCGGAACCCCCCCCGTCGGTCACGTCGTCAGGGGTTCCGGCCAACGCGATGTCACGCCGATTTTATGGCGATTTTGCGCGGTGTTGCCTTTTCCACCTTCGGAAGGGTCAAACGCAGGACCCCGTCGCCCAGTTTGGCGTCGATCTTGCTCTGGTCGATCACCTCCGAAAGAGTGAACTGCCGGTAAAAGCGCCCGGTTTCGTATTCGATGAGCACGTCCTCCTCGGCGGAAGACTCCACCGGCTCGACATCACCGGTAATGGTCAGGATGTCGTCACGCAGGTCGATGTTCAGATTGTCGGATTTGACTCCGGGAATATCGGCCAGCAGCGTGATCTCCCTCTCGGTTTCAAAAATGTCCACCTGAGGGGTGAACACCGCGCCCGGTTTCGTTTGTTCGGCTGGAGTCGCCAGTTCCTGTTTTTCTCTCACTTTGATATCCTTGCTGTCTGCCATTTCGTTCACCTCCCTTTAGTCCTATCGAACGCTGATCTGACGCGGCTTGGAGACTTCCGCCTTGGGAACCACGACCGTGAGAATGCCGTCCACCAGGCTGGCATCCACCTTGTTCGGATCGATCTCGCTGGGCATGGAGATCATCCGGGAAAACTTTCCGGCTTCGCGCTCTCGACGGTGCCAGCGCGCTTCCTTGTTCTCCGATGGGATCTTGCGCTCCCCGGTAACCGAAATGCTGTTGGCGGTCGCCTGGATGTCGAGGTCTCCGGCAACCACGCCGGGGAGTTCGGCCCGGATGAAAAAGCAGTCTTTGGTTTCGGTCAGGTTGATCAGAGGAAACACGCCGGCGAAAGGCTTCTGGTAGGTGGCGCCCCAGCCTTCCATCAGGCGGTCCATTTGGCGTTTCATGCGCTCGAGTTCCGCAAATGGACCCTTGAATTCCCAGCTCGGTACTCCTAAAAATCTTCTGTAAATCATATCGAATCCTCCTTCCTTCATTAGAGTTGATCAGGATCTTAGGTCGTTCCTTACGGCCAAAAATTTAAAATCGATAATCAATATGTCAAGATAAAAATTTTATTATTTACTAAATTACGAAAAAATTTTTTATTGATTAGTAATGAATACAAGCCGACTTCATTCCGGAAGATACGGTGATGGCAAGTATAAGAATTGAGACAGGCACTTATCGAAAAAGCGAAAACCTGCAGAGCGCATCAGGATCTGCAGGTTTTTGGGGAACTAAGACGTTCCGGCTCTCTTTGAAAACGGAGCCGGAGCGACATTTGAGCAGGCGAGCAAAACCGACGCGCGGATCCTAAATTCAGCTGGATTTAGCCGGGAGCATCAGCTGCTGACCCGGTTTGATCGGATCATTGGGGCTCAGCTTGTTTAATTTCATGAGCTGGTCAGCGGGAATCCCGTATTTGCGGCTGATTCCGTAAATGGTCTCACCTTTTTGGACGGCGTGCATCCGGGCCTTGGAGTCTTTTTCAGCCCTGGCTGGTGCGGCGGGCTTCTGAACCACGGGTTCCGGCTTGTGGACTCCACCTTCCGGCTTGGGGGCAGCAGGTTCTGTCGGCTTGGCTGCTGGCTTGCTCACATCCCTGGACAGTTGGTCGACTTTCTTGGTCAATGCGCTCTCGAGCTGGACCATGCGCTCGGAAATGGAGGCCATTTCTTTTTCCTTGCGCTCCAGTCGGGCCATCCCGGTATCGATCCACTCCAGCTTCGCAAGTTTCTCTTCAATGTTCTTCAGACGCGTTTCAAGGCTCTTGATTAAATCTCTTTCGGCGGTTTTGGGGGCGCTGGAAAGAAACATCAAAATGACGATAACGGCCACAAGGAGAATGCCACCACCGATTAAAACGGGTTTCATGGATTTCGGTCGGCTGCTGTCTTCATTCTGGGAATAGCCGTAGGATTCCTCGCGGTCATCGCCGCCGGTCTGCTTTCCGCTCATGACAAAGTTGTCTTTTGACTTGCCGTCGTGGTCGTGCATGTTTCAGCCTCTTTGCTGATGGCTTCGTAAATAGTCCAATCTCTGCGTTGCGCGTCATCTCGTCGTCGCTGCGGCGTACGGACAGTACGCCTCGCGGCACGAGATTCGCGCGCCTTGATCTTGGCCTCTTTACGAAGTCATCGATTCGGATGACTTTTTACAAATTACTGGTTTGAAGAAGGAGTTCGGTCTTTCGAATCAATCCGACACATTTACCCCCAAATAGGGGACATATGATAAGCTATACACAATATATAGACGGTTTTTAAATGAAAGGCAATGAAAATATTAGGGTGTTTTTAAGCGTGTTTTGACATTGCCCTCGAAGGGTTCGGGATTGTTGAAATAATCATCGGGGTTCGTCAGGAGGGTCTCAAGCCGATATTGATAGTAGCCGATGCGGACGCGTTTATTCTTCTGTGAACCGAAGTGATCGAGAGGCAGCGCTTCCAGCTCCTTGATTTTTTTTTCGAGATTCGCCTTTTCGACCGCGATCATTTCTTCCCGCTTCAGAGGAGCGCTCGATTCTGCGGACTCGGTTTCCCGGCGGGCCTGCTCCTCGCGCTGCACTTCTTCGTCGAGGCCGCGAATGATCGCTTCCGCGCTGCTCGAATCGTCCTGCGGGGCAGGAGGTTTGGTTCCGGGACTTCCAGGCATCTCGCGAAACATCAACTTTACATTGTTGGCGTCCGTAGGAGGCAGGTTGCCGTAGACGACGTTGCCCCTCGAATCCGTCCACCGGTAGATGTCCGCATTGAGGTAGGACAGGGCAGGGATGACAAAAAACAGCGCTGAAATGATGATACGGTATCTCATTTGATCTCGATTCCCGATCGCGGCAGGTTTTCAAGCGTTGCGCGCAGCCGGTCCGCTATTCTTTTTCGATATATTTCTTAATGGCATTTCCATGAGGTTTGGGGATGCTTTCGAATTTCACGCCGAACCCCTGGGGGCCGCTCCAAGCTATTTTCCCCGGCAAGGCGAAGGGCTGCGACAGGGTGGGCAGCGTGAAGTTGAGGACAATGCTTTCACCCACTGGGACCCGTTCGCTGGTCTCGATGAAAACACCTCCGATGCTGATATCCAATATATAGCTCCGAAAGCTGCTTCCTTGGATTCGGTAGTTGGCGTTGATGAGACAGGATTTGCGCGGGTTTTCACGCATGGACGGCTCGGTGCCCTCCAGGCTGATAGTCGTCTCCGGGGCCTCGACCTCCAGCGGGTGGCCCATCTGTTCCAGCAGAAGCAGCTGCTGGTCCTCGGACATTTCGACGATCAGCTTGAAGAGGTGTTCGGTGACCCGTTCGCCAACCAGCTGTTTCATCAGGATAAGCTGCTGATCCTTCGGCAGGAGACCGATCAGGTTGAAGAGTCTCACAGTGACGCCGTATTTTCCCGTCTGGGGGTCAGCGGTCAGCATGAATGACCTCTCTTCGGTGGAGGGCTTAAGAGTTGCGAAAACAGGCGTCGATGTGCCGCCTCGTTAGGAACCACACCAATTAAAGATATTCTACCAGCATCGGCTAAAATAGTCAAATCCATACTTAAATTAGATGGTTATATCTGGTGTTGAAGGGCTTGAGCTACGGTGCTGGGATGATTTCATATTCGGTGGTGATCTTGGCCACCCCGCGCACCGTAGCGGCTACCGAACAATACTTTTCCTGGGATAAATTGATGGCCTGCTCGACAGCCTTCGGCGTAAGCCCATCTCCGGCGAGGCGATATTTCAAGTGAATGCTGCGGTAGGGCCATGGAGGCTCCGGGTCGCGTTCGGCGGCGGTCACCACCTCAAGCAGCGTCAGCTTCAGGCGCTTCTTGGCAAGAATTTCGACCACATCCACGGCCGAACAAGACGCTAATGCGATCAGCAGCATCTCCGAAGGCTTGACGCCGATGCCGTCGGCCTGCCCCGATAAAACCACCGAGTGGTTGCCGGAGTCGATCCCCACGAAATTTCTGTCGTTGAGCCAATGCAAGGTTGTCGTTACGGCCATCAGCGGACCTCCTTGAGCTAAAAAAAAGGTGTCGGTTGTATTGCGGGGTCAAAGCACGAGTTCCATTAACCCAACTGCCGCTAAATGTCGAGATGGGAGAACCGATTGACACCCATGGGTCTTTCAGGATTAAATGCACGCACACTCGGCGTGCAGTCCCCTGCCGCCGGCACCTATTCGGGAGGAGGAGCCATGGGAGAACTGATGCGGACCGTGTTGCATGATCGTCATGCCCGTCTCGGAGCCACGCTGGTGGAATTCGGGGGCTGGGAAATGCCGGTGCAGTATCCCGCGGGCATCGTGCAAGAGCACCTGGCAACTCGCCGCCGGTCCGGGCTTTTCGATGTGGCCCACATGGGACGTTTCCGGCTGCGCGGCCGGGATGCGCTGCCGCTGCTGCAGCACACGCTCAGCAACAATGCCGCTGCGCTGGAGGTCGGCGAGGCTCAGTACACCATGATCCCGGCCCCCGACGGCGGTGCCCTGGACGACGCCTATCTTTACCGGTTTGTGCCCGAGGAGTACCTCTTGGTGGTGAACGCCGCCAACCGTCAGAAGGATTGGGAGCACTTGAACGCGCTGGGCCGGAGCTATCCATCGGCGGAGCTGACGGACCTCACCGCGGAGCTTGCCATGCTCAGCCTTCAGGGTCCGGCCGCCAGAGACATCCTGGCTGCGATCCTGGAATCCGGCCGCCTGCCGGAGCCGTTGCGCAACCGCTTGGGACGCGGCGCTTTCGAGGGCACCCCGTTGCTGCTGGCCCGCACGGGATACACCGGTGAGCCGATCGGCTTTGAGCTTTTCATCGACGCTTCCAAGGCGCCGGCGCTTTGGGACCGGCTGATCGCCGAAGGGACCCAGCCGGTCGGTCTGGGCGCGCGGGATACGCTACGCCTGGAGGCCGGTCTGCCGCTTTACGGGCACGAGCTGGGGCGGGACCCCGAGGGCCGCGACATTCCGATCTTCGCCTGCAGCCTGGCGCGCTTTGCCGTCAGCTTCTCCGCGCTGAAAGGCGACTTTGTCGGCCGGGAGGCACTGGGCCGGCAATTCGAGGCCTATCAAAAAATCTTGGACGGCGATTTCAGCCGCCGCGCCGATCTCCCCCGCCTGGTCCAGCCTATCGCGATGGTCGATAAGGGAATTGCCAGGGCCGGCGCACCCGTGCTGCGCGGCGGACAACCGGCCGGCACCGTTACCAGCGGCACGATGGTGCCATACTGGCTGACTTCCGGAGAGGGCATCGACTCGGTGCAAAGCGAGGAGAAGGGCATGCGCGCGATCGGGCTGGCGCTCGTGGACAGCGATTTGCGGGAAGGCGACGCAATCGAGGTCGGCATCCGCGGCAAGTCGACCCGTGCGGTCATCGTGCCCTACCACCTGCGCAACGAGGCCCCGCCGCGGGCGTGGCCGATTCCATGGAACGAACAGCGCCGCGGTCGGCAACCGGCCGGGGCGAGTGCCGATCCGATGCCCAAGGTCCGCGCGCTGGTGCAAAAAGCCGCGCGCAACCACGCCTGGCGACAAGCTGAATGCATCAACCTCATTCCCTCCGAGCAGACCGCCTCTCCCATGGTGCGGCTGCTGTCGATCACCGATCCGGCCGGGCGCTATGCCGAGCACAAGGCCGTCAAGGCGTTCAAAGAGGCCGACGTTTTCTACTACCAGGGGACCGACTTCATCGCCGAGGTCGAGCAGCTGCTGGCGGCTGAGCTCAAAACCTACCTCGAGTGCAGCGAAGTGGAGGCCCGGGCCATTTCCGGCCAGATGGCCAACACGGCGGTCTTCAGCGGCATGGTGGATTACCTCAACCGAGTCGACCGCAAGCGCGAGCAGAGCCGCCTGCGCAAGGTGATGAATCACCACATCATCCGGGGGGGGCATCTCAGCGCCCAGCCCATGGGCGCCCTGCGGGATTTTGTCATGCGCGACAGCCGGTGGGAGAAGCCGGCCGTCGTGAATTTTCCGGTGCTGCCGGAAAACCCTTACCAGATCGATATCGCCGAGGCCCGC
>CAZEKN010000012.1:0-19021 GCA_964512755.1 uncultured Desulfatibacillum sp.
AGCCGGTTTTAGGAAAATCGGGGCTGATCAACACGATGGTCCACGCGGATGGCATTGTTGAGATCGGCAAGGATATAGAGGGACTGGAGGATGGGACGCCAGCGGACGTGATATTATTTTAAAGAGGTACAAACGTCATGCCTCGCAATGTTTATTTAAAAATGAAGAGCCTGAATGAGGCGCGCCGGATCGTCTATGAGCGGCTGGCACCCCTGCGACGGCTGATGCCCGAGACGGTGCCGGTGCCTGAGGCGGCTGGCCGTGTGCTGGCATCACCTGTCTATGCGGCCATTTCTGCGCCGAACTACCATGCCGCCGCCATGGACGGAGTCGCCGTCAAGGCGGAGACCACCTACGGCGCCAGCGAAAGCCATCCGAAGGCGCTGGCATCCGGCCGCGATGCGTTCTTCGTCAATACCGGCAACGTCCTGCCGGACGGCACCGATGCGGTGATCATGATCGAGAACATCCAAGTGCTGGACGAGGGGCGTATCGTCATCGAAGCGCCGGCCTTCCCGTGGCAGCACGTGCGCAAGATCGGCGAAGACATCGTCGCTACCGAGTTGCTGTTCCCCCGCTACCACCGGGTCACGCCGTATTGCCTGGGGGCGCTGTTGACCGGCGGGGTCTTCAGCGTGCCAGTGCTTAAAAAGCCCCGGGTGCTGATCATCCCCACCGGCTCGGAATTGGTGGACTGGCGTGCCACGCCGCTGGCGGATGTACGGCCGGGCCAGGTGCTTGAAACCAACTCTTTCGTTTTAGGGCGGCTCGTGGAGGAGTGCGGTGGAATTTATGCCCGGAACGAGATGGTGTCGGACGATACGAACAGAATTATGTCCGCCGTAGAAAAAGCCGCCAGCGATGGCTGCGACTGCGTGCTGATTCTGGGGGGCTCGTCCGCGGGATCGGAAGACCATGCCCGAGCCGTCATCGAAAACCTCGGGGAAGTTTTAGTTCATGGGGTGACGATCATGCCCGGCAAACCGGCGGTGGTCGGTGTCGTGCGGGAAACGCCGGTGTTCGGCATACCCGGCTACCCGGTTTCAGCCATCATTGTTTTTGAGCAGCTGGTGCGGCTTCTGCTCACCGCGTTGCTCAAGCAGCCCGAGCCGCCGAGCGAAAGGGTCGTAGTGACGCCCACGCGTAAAATGGCTTCCAAGCTCGGACTGGAGGAATTCGTCCGCGTCAAGCTCGGCGACGTGGGGGGGCGAATGGTGGCCACGCCCCTTCCGCGCGGGGCCGGATCGATCACTTCGATCACCGACGCGGACGGCATCGTTCGCATTCCCGCCGACACCGAGGGGATCCGCGAAAATGCACCGGTGACCGCCGAGCTTCTGAGGCCGGTTTCGGAGTTACGCCGCACGATCGTCATTGTCGGCAGCCATGACAACTCGTTGGATGTATTGGCCGACCAATTGAAGGCTTCCCAATCCGGTCTGACCCTATCATCAAGCCATGTCGGCAGCATGGGGGGGTTGATGGCGATCAAGCGCGGCGCCTGCCACTTGGCCGGCTCACACCTGCTGGACGCAGAGGATGGAACCTACAATGTCTCCTACATCCGCAACTACCTTCCCGGCCGGGCCATCAAGCTCGTGAATCTGGTCTACCGGGACAACGGATTGATCGTGCCGCGTGGAAATCCAAAGGCGATTCGCGGAATCGAGGACCTGACTCGCCCGGATGTGACCTTCATCAATCGCCAGGCGGGCTCCGGCACCCGGATTCTCTTGGACTACCGCCTGCGGCAGCTCGGCATCGAGCCGGCGGCGATCAAAGGCTATGACGCCGATGAGTTCACGCACATGTCGGTGGCCGTGGCGGTCTTGAGCGGCAGTGCGGATGCCGGGCTGGGCATTTATGCCGCCGCCAAGGCACTGGATCTGGATTTCATTCCGGTGGTTACCGAAAAATATGATCTGGTGATCCCGGTCGAGCACTTTGAATCCGAATTTATTCAGACCCTGCTCGGCATCATCACATCGGCCGAATTCAAACGCCGAGTGGAGGGCTTGGGAGGTTACAACACCCATTGCACCGGCGAAATCATCGACATCGGTGCTGCATGAGCGGTCCGGCGGCCGACCGTAATTTCAGCGCCCATTTCCGGCGAAGGGATAGGCCGGGCTGCGCCTGAGGCAGCCGGTCGCTGCCGTGGACCGCATAGACAAGAAAATATTCGGCACCCTGTTTTTTTCCATTTTCATTACCGTGACCGGTGTGGGGATCGTCGTTCCCCTGCTGCCGGTATACGCTCACCACTGCGGCGCGAGCGGCTTTGCCATCGGGTTGATATTCGGATCGTTTTCAATATCCCGAACGGTTTTTCCGCCCTATTTCGGCCGGTGGTCCGACCGCAGAGGACGTAAACCACTGATCGTTCTCGGCCTGCTGGCTTATGCATGGATCGCGGTCCTCTTCCTGATGTTCCCCGGCGTTACCAGCCTCATCGTCATCCGGTTTTTCCAGGGCATCGCATCGGCCGCCCTCATGCCGGTCATACAAGCTTATGTGGGGGACATCGCCCCTAGCGGCCGCGAGGGGGCGACCCTGGGATGCTTCAACCTTGCGTTGTTTCTCGGCCTGGGCTTCGGACCCTTAATCGGCGGCGCCGTTCATGACGCCTGGGGACTATCGGCCGCCTTTGCGGCCATGGGCTTTCTGGCGCTTATCGGAGGATTGCTGGCGCAGTTTCTGTTGCCGCCCGTTGCCGCCGAGCGAGCCATCCGTGCATCCGGGCCCTTCGATTTATGGAAGCAGCTGATTTCAGATCGAGAGATCATCGGTCTTTTCATTTTTCGATTCGGGTACACGTTTGGGATCGGTAGCATATGGGGGTTTTTGCCGGTGCTGGCAGACGCCGAACATCATCTTTCCGGTACGGCGATCGGGTCTGTTCTCATGTTGGGGGTCCTCCTTAGCGGGGCTACTCAAATCCCAATGGGCGTGGCCGCCGACCGGCTCGACAAACGCCGCTTGATCGGCCTGGGAGGGTTCGTTACATGTCTCAGCCTGGCGGCGATCGAATGGGCGCGCAGCTTCGCTGAGCTGGCTGCCGTAAGTGGTGCTTTCGGGGTCGGCGGCGGCATCTGCATGGCCGCCCACATGGCCTTAGCCGTCCAAAAGGGTGGCCGCACGAGCTGCATGGGGTCGGTTATGGCCATCCTGACCGTTGCCCATAGCATGGGGATGATGGCGGGCGCTCTCCTTGCCGGCCTCGCGATGGACCTGTTCAGCTTGCGGGTTGTGTTTCCGATGGGGTCGGTGGTCATGCTTATTTGCACGCTGATATTTCTTGTCGGTTCCGGCCGCCGATTGGAGCCAACGGCGTGAGAAAATTGACTTCCGCCACGCCTGCATTATTGTTTGGCGCAACCTGCCGATATACCGCTGAAAAGCCCCCCGGGGCGCCCATATACTAATCTAACATGAGCGAGTGACTACAAAAGACTATGAGTAACAAGCGGGATTATTACGAAATCCTGGGCGTCAACAGCAAGGCCACGGACGATGAGCTTAAATCCGCATACCGCAAGTTAGCCCTGAAATACCATCCTGACCGCAACCCCGGAGATCAAAACGCCGAAGAGCAATTCAAAGAGGCAGCCGAGGCGTATGAGGTTCTTAGGGATCGTGAAAAACGAAGTCTTTACGATCAATTCGGTCATGCCGGGCTGGAGGGGGCCGGATTCTCCGGTTTTGGCGGGTTTGAAGACATTTTTTCCAGCTTCGGCGACATCTTCGAGGATTTTTTCGGTTTCGGCAACCGCAGCCGATCTCGTTCTCGGGCGCAACGCGGCGCCGACCTGCGCTACGACCTCACCCTGAAATTCATGGACGCTGCTTTTGGCACTGAAACCGCCATTGATGTTGCCAAAACCGAAGCCTGCGGAGACTGCGGCGGAAACGGGTGTGAAGCTGGCCACCGTCCCGAAACCTGCCGTCAATGCGGCGGTTCCGGCCAGGTTTCCAGGAGCCAGGGTTTTTTCACGGTGCGCACTACCTGCCCGGTTTGTCGCGGCCATGGGCAGATGATCACTCGACCTTGCCCCAAATGTCAGGGCAACGGCCAGGTCCAGGTCCACAAGCGCGTATCGGTTAAGATTCCTGCGGGGGTGGACAATGGATCACGCCTGCGGCTCACTGGGGAGGGTGAGGCCGGCAGTTTCGGAGGTCCGCCGGGGGATCTATATGTGTTCATCCATGTCCAACCCCATGAGTTTTTCGAGCGCCGCGATAATGATTTGATTTGTCAGATCAGCATCTCCTTCATTCAGGCGGCCCTGGGGGACCGAGTTACCGTGCCGACCCTGGAAGGCTCCAAGAGTCTGGATATTCCCAAAGGCACTCAACCCGGAGATGTTCTTTATTTCCACGGGGAAGGAATCCCCTCCCTGCGTACCCGCAAACGGGGCGATCAAATCATTCAAGTGCTGATCAAGACGCCAACCAGCTTGTCCAAGAAGCAAGAGGAGTTGCTGCGCGAATTCGCCAAGCTGGAGAAGGGAAAGTTTTCCAATAAATTAAAAAGTATGCTTAAGGGAGACTCGCTCAACTAAAGCGTCCGCCCATCCGAAAGGCATCCGATCCAGTTTGCGATTGGAACAAATTTGATCCTAAAACATGCAGGCAAGATTTGAAGAAGGAAACGGGATGTACGAGCTGAAAGTTATCACCCGCTTTGCGGCTGCCCATCGCCTGACCATGGTAGGGGCCAAGTGCGAAAACATGCACGGGCACAACTGGAAGATCGAGGTGGTTCTGAAAGGAGATCGGCTCAATGCGGCGGGGGTACTGATGGATTTCGGTGAGATCAAGGCGTTGTTGCGCGATATTATCGGCCGGTTGGATCATCAGTTCTTGAATGAACTGCCGATCTTTGCCGGAAGCCAACCGTCTTCCGAACGCATTGCAGCGTTCGTGGCCGACCAACTCCAGCAGGCACTTGGCGATCTAAAAGTGCGTGTAAGCCGGGTCAGCGCTTGGGAATCCGATGATGCCTGTGCGACGTGGGTAGCAAACGAATCGTCGCCAAGTTGACCCCTTGGCCCACCGGTTAACCCTTTCTTATCTCGTTCCACCGGGCTAACAGCTCATCGCGCGTCACGATCCCGCTCACATCGCTCACATGCTTCCGGATGTTCTCCAGGCCGCCCTCCTGGCGGTCGACGAGGACTATGGCTTTGACCACCTCAAGCCCCTCAGTGCGGGCACGCTCGATGGCGGTGATGGTCGAGCCGCCGGTGGTCGCCACGTCGTCGACAATGGCAACCCGCTCGCCCTGCTGGACGTCGCCCTCGACCCATTTCACAATGCCGTGATCTTTCTGGGTCTTGCGGATCGAGAAGGCCTTGATGGGATCCTTGCTGAGTTCGGAAGCAAATGCTGCCGCGAACGCGACCGGGTCGGCGCCGAAGGTCAGCCCGCCGACGGCCGTCACCCCCGCATCCTGCAAACGGTCAAACAATAAGTGTCCGACAAGGAACATTCCCCGAGGGCTGAGCGTGGTTGGTTTGCAATTCACGTAGAAATGACTCATCCGCCCGGATACCAGCTTGAAGGCCGGCTGCTGGCTGTATTGAAAGGACTTCCGGCAGAGCATGTCGATCAGTTCCTGTTTCATACTCTTGACCCCCTTAACCCTTTATGGATATAAAAAAGCCTCCACCAATTTGGAAGAAGCCCTGGTTAACGGGATTAAGGTGGAGGCTTTGAGCAAAGAAAACCGGGGTCGGCCCTCCTTGGACTCGGTGGCTATTTAGCAGATTCGTGCAGGCGGGTCAATTCCAACCCAACGTTCAGCTGTGAAAACGCATGACCGTATTGAGTTTGACGATCTCCAACCATCGAGCGTTGCCCTTTTAAGACCCGGCGCAACATGTCTCCGCAGCGGGTCCAGCGTTCTGCGAAAGGCTATCATGACCACCCAGCATAAGCGATTCGGTCTCAAGTGGGTTTCCGTTCTTCTCGCTTTTCTCGTACTGCCGCATATCGGCGCGGCGCAAAGCAGCCAGGACGCCTTCGGGCTCCAAGATGCCATCGAAGCGGCGCTCAAGGCCAATCTTGGCATCAAACGCACCCAGGAGGAGATTCATGCAGCCGAGGCCGTCCGGCATTCAAGCATGACTAAATTTCTGCCGACGTTGGGCGCGAGCTATACTTATATTCACCGCAATGAGGAAAGGACGTCGCCGAGTTTGCTCTCCGGGCGCGACATCGTCACGTCCCCACAGGATCAGTACACGTTTGCGACCACGTTCACCCAACCGATTTTTACGGGATTCGACCTGATCAACGAGTACAAGCTGGCCGAGCTGGGGTTGGATCGAGCGGAAGTTTCAGCCAAACTCACCCGACAGAACGTCATCCTTGATGCCAAAAACGCTTATTTCTCAGTTCTTAAAAGCCAAAAGCTGCTGGACGTCGCCCACCAGACGGTTGCTTCGATCGCCTCCCAGAAGGAGGTTTCCGAAAATTTTTATAAGGTCGGATTGAGCCCACTGAATGATCTCCTGCAAAGCCAGGTTCAACTGGCCAATGCCAAACAACAGCTGACCATCGCCCAGAACAACCTGGAGATTGCCCGCGCGCAGTTCAATACGGTCCTGCGCCGTCCGGTCAACATGCCGGTTTTGCTCGTGGATGAACTCGATTATTCCAGTTTTCAGGAGAGCCTGGATAGTAGCCTTGACATGGCCCAGAAGAATCGTCTTGAAATCCAGGTGGCGGACCTGGACATCGAGGTCGCCGAAAAACAGGTGAAGCTGACCGAAAAGGATTATTTTCCTTCCGTCAATTTGACGGGAACTTACGCCCGGACCGGTGATGATTGGGATGCGCATGGAGGTGAGGGCATCAGCGATTCCGCCGGCTGGAATGTGCAGGCAACGGCTTCCTGGGATTTCTGGCAATGGGGTCGAACCGGTTACGGCCGCAAGGAAAAACTGGCGCGCCTGTCCCAATCCAAGTATCGCAAGACCGAAGTGCTGGACAACATCAATCTCGAAGTCAAGCAGTCCTACCTGCGCACCAAGGAAGCCGAACAGAACATTGTCACCATCGAAAAAGCGGTTGAGCAAGCCAAGGAAAACCTCCGCATCACCGAAGAACAATACAAGGAACAAGTCGCCACTCAGACCGACGTGCTGGTCGCCCAGACCCTGCTTACGCAGACAATGACCAACTATTTCAGTGCCTTGTACGATTTCAAAATCGCCCATGCCGTTCTCATGCGGGCGCTGGGCCGGGAATCCTTCGAATGACGGACCATGAAGACAGGCCTGCGATCATCCGTCTGTCCCATGTTCATCATGCTTACGGTCGATACCAAGCGCTGACCGACCTGAGTTTCGAGATCCTTAAGAATGAGCTGGCGTTCATTTGCGGGCCGAGCGGGGCCGGTAAAACCACCCTGCTCAGGCTGCTCTATGCCGAGGCTCGCCCCTCCAGCGGCGAAATTGCGATCGACGGGACTTGGCTGGGTGATATCCCGCGATCCGGCCTGCCGTTGCTGCGACGCAAGTTCGGCGTCATATTCCAAGACTATAAATTGATCCCCGGCCGCAGCGTTTTCGAGAACGTTGCCCTGGTTCTGGAGGCAGCTGGTCATCGGCGAGCACTGATTTCCAAAAAAGTGCTCAATGTGCTCCGAATGGTGGAGATGGACCATCATGCCGGAACGCTGCCGATTCGGCTTTCCGGCGGCGAACAGCAGCGCGTGGCCGTGGCCCGAGCGGTTGTCGGCGACCCCAAGATTATTCTAGCCGACGAACCGACAGGCAACCTGGATGAGGCTTCGGCGCAGGTGGTGATGGATCTACTGAAAGTTGCCTACATCCGCGGTGCGACGGTCCTTATTGCCACCCATGACAAGGCCTTCATCCATCGCCTGGGCGGACGCATCCTCCACCTGAAGCAGGGCCGACTGGCGGCTTTCGAGCGGATCGAAAAACATCATGATCGCACGGCACTTTAAACGAGCACTGGAAGACACCCTTGCCAACCGTTTCGTCAATGCGGTAACGATGATGACCATCGCGCTGACGGTCATGATCGTCAGTGCGGCGGTGCTCGTTTTCTTGAATGCGAGCGATTGGATGAGCGCTTGGCAGCAAGGCACCCGCATCATGGCCTATCTCAGAACCGACGCTGGCGGCGCAGCGCCAGCCCTCCAGCATTCGATTGAATCCATCGAGGGGGTCCAGAGCGCACACTTCATACCACGCGACGAAGGCCTGCGCGATCTCAAAGCACGGATGGAGCACCCGGCGTCACTGTTTGAAGATCTTCTGGAAAACCCGTTGCCGGACGCCTTCGAGATCCAGTTGAAGCCGTCCAACGGCAGCTGGGAGCAGATCGAGGCCGTTGCCGAACGACTCAAATCTTACGTCGAGATTGAGGACGTCGAGTATGGTCGGCAATGGATCGTGGCCGTACGCCGTATCGCTCATCTCTTCCAGACGCTGGGGCTGGCGTTGATGGGGTTTCTCCTGGTAGCGGCGGTCGCGATCGTGGCCAACACCACACGCATGGTGATTTATTCGCGGCAAGAGGAAGTGGAGACCATGCGTTTGGTGGGTGCCACGGATCGATTCATTCAGGCGCCGTTTCTGATCGAGGGCCTGCTCCAGGGATTGATCGGCGCGGTCGGGGGGATCGGCATTTTGTTTGCGGGATACAGCGCTCTGGCCGTGCGCATCGAACAGAACGGGCTGGCTGGGGTGGTCACACTCCGATTCCTGTCGCTCGAACACATGGTACTCATCACCGTGGCCAGTATGCTGGTCGGCTGGCTGGGGTGTTACGTGGCGCTGAAACAATTTTTAAGATTATGACATTTTTCCCAGGGACCCGATTTCGAATCCGCAGCCTGTCGACAGCCGGGTGGCGCTTCCTGCCGGCGGTAGCCCTCGCTTTAGGGCTCGCCGCAACATCTCATCCGGTGGTCGGGCAGCCGAGACCGGGCGAAGCGCCGGCGGCAACGGTCGATCGATTGCGGGAGGAAGCCGATGCCTTGCAGCTTAATCTCCGGGAGCAGGAAACCGATCTCGAGCGGATCGAACGCCGGCGCGAAGACATCCTGACCGCCTTGGACCGAACGAACCAGATGCTTCAGCGCCACCAGCGCCTATCCGCCTCTCTCGACGCCGAATTGGAAGAGTTGGACCAGAAAATCGAAAGCACCCGGACGGCCATGGACGACATGGCTCGACGGATCCGCACATTGGAAATTTATCTTTCTCGTCGGCTCGTCGTGCTTTACAAAATCAGCCGCATGGGTACGTTGCATGTGCTGGCTCCGGCCGATTCCCTCGCGGAGATGATTAAGCGGAAGACCGCCTTGGAGCGCATTCTGGATCACGACGAACGCACTCGTCAAACCATGGCGGCCCAATACGCTGACCTGCAGGATTTGCAGGGGCAGATGATCCGGCACCAAGAAGACAAACGCGTGCGGTTCGCGGAGTACGAGCGGCAAGCGGCGGCCGTTCTCCGCGAGCGATCCAGGCGTGAAGCCTTGCTTGCCCGCATTCGAGATCAGCAGGAGGTTCAACGAGCGGCTATCGAGGCCTTGAAGGAAGCTGCCCGGGAGTTGGAACGGGAGATTCAGACCCTGGGACGACCGCCCGAAGTTAGTGCCCCGCGACGGCCGGCGTCCTCTCCATCCTTGGCGGCCTCGAAAGGCTTGCTTATATTTCCGGTTAACGGTAGAATTCAAAATTATTATGGACCTTACCGGTTGCCGCGATTGAACATTCAAGCCTTTCGCAACGGTGTCGACATCGCGGCTGAAAGAGGTGAACCGGTGAGATCCGTACATGCCGGTACCGTTCTCTATGCAAGATGGTTCAGGGCATATGGCAATATTGTTGTGATCGATCACGGAGACCATTACTACACCGTTTACGCCCACCTGGAAGACGTCTTCAAATCCGTGGACAATCGGGTGGAAGCCGGCGATGTCATTGCCACCGTGGGAGACTCCGGCGCCATGGATGCAACCGGTCTTTATTTTGAAATCCGTCATTATAACCGACCCCTTGATCCACTGGAGTGGTTGAAGCGGGGATAACGCAGCGAACCGGATTTAGTTGAATCAGCGGACCGGGAGCGGCGGCTCACTGCCAAGGCGCGTGAACCCGGGGGTCAATTCTTAACTCAAGGAGCAAATGCATGTTGGGCAAAAACAACCGGCCCGTGAAACTCTGGATTGTCATGTTGACGGCGGTGGTCGTTTGGATGATGAGCACGGGCTTCCAGCGCGCCAATTCGGCCAGCAAAGAAGACCTCTATGAGGGTTTGAAGCTGCTATCAGACGTCATCGAGCTGATCCAAAAGGAATATGTGGACGAGGTCGATGCCAAGGACCTCATCCACAAGGCTATCCAGGGAATGGTCCAGGGGCTTGATCCGCACTCCTCGCTGCTTCCGCCCGATGCTTTCGAGGACTTGCAGATTGACACCAAGGGCAAGTTCACCGGTATTGGGATTCATATCACCATGCAAAACGGCTTTGTAACGGTCATCTCGCCGATCGAAGATACACCGGCGCACCGGGCCGGAATCGAACCCGGAGACCGTATCGTCAAGGTCGATGGCCAGCTGGCTAAAGACCTGCGGGAAGCCGTGCGCATGATGCGCGGGCCCAAGGGCTCCAAGGTGGTCGTCACCATCATGCGCGAAGGATTCAAGAAACCGATCGATTTTGAACTGCTCCGCGACGAAATCCCGATTCAAAGCGTGAAATACATTCAGCTTAAGCCCGGCTACGGCTATGTTCGAGTCTCCAATTTCACCGGGACAACCACTCAGGAATTTGAAAAAGCTCTGGAAAAAATTGAAGCCGCCGATACTCCGCTGAAAGGGCTGGTGCTGGATCTCCGCAACAACGGCGGCGGACTGCTGAATCAGGCCATCACCATCTCCGATGTGTTTTTAGATAAAGGCCAGATCGTTTCAATGAAGGGCCGAGAAAAGAAGAATAGCAAAACCTTCAACGCCACCCCGTCTGCGGTTCAGCGCACCTATTCCATTGTGGCCTTGATCAACGGCGGTACGGCAAGTGCCTCCGAAATTGTGGCCGGAGCACTCCAGGATCACAAGCGAGCGCTGGTGCTCGGCACGACCTCCTTCGGCAAGGGTTCGGTCCAGACCGTGGAGAACCTGCGCGACGGCTCTGGGTTAAAGCTCACCATCGCGCGCTACTATACGCCCAACGGCCGCTCGATCCAGGCCAAGGGCATCGAACCCGATATCGTGCTCAAGCTCAAGCGCTTGGATAGCAGTGAATCCGGTCCTCAGGATGAGGCCATGGTGAAGGAAAAGGATCTTGAAAACCATCTGGAGGCCGAGGGCGAGTCTGAAAAGTCCGATACGAAGAAATCTCAAGGCAAGCCGGAGCAGGATCCCAAAACACGGATAAAGGAGGCGGAATCAAGGGTCGGCCCGCTCAAACTGGAGACGCTTCAGAATGACAACCAAGTGATGCGGGCGCTGGAAATCCTCATCGGCCACGACGTGCTCAAACAGGCCAGGAACTGACCGGCGTCGGAAGGCCTAACATGTCTGGGAAAAAACCCGCCCGCGGGGGGGGGCTAAGGCGGCCGCGCCGACCGAAGACCTCGGTTTCCCCGCTCATCAAGGCTCTGGGCGCGGTGGCCATAGTCGCGGCGCTCGTCATCGGTGCGGTCCTGGTCGTTCGCTTCATGGCGACACCGGTGTCACACACGCTGCCGGCTGACCGAAGGCCCCTCTCTCAACGCCCGCCGGTTGCCGCCCCTGCGCCGCGCCTGCCTGCCAAAGGGTCTGAAACCAAAGCCGCTATCCCGCAAACGGAAGCCCGCAACACTGGAACAGAAACAATACCCACCCCGAAAGTCCAGCAGCCTGCGCCGGCTCCCTCCGCGGGGCCGGTTACCGATGCCGTTGATTCGAATTCCCTGCGCGCCGCTTTGCCGCCATTGACGCCCGAACTCCCTCCCATTAAAAAACAACCTCGGGTGGCGATTATTATCGACGATATGGGATATGATCGCGCGCTTGCCGAAAAATTCATAGACCTAAACGCTGCGTTCACTTTAGCCATTCTGCCGCACAGCCCGCATCAGCAGGCGATCGCCCGCATCGCCCATGCTCAAGGTGCTGAAATCATGCTGCACTTGCCGATGGAGCCATCGGAGTACCCCGAAATCAACCCCGGTCCCGGTGCCTTGCTGACGTCCATGAGCCCGGATGAACTGCTGAAAGTGCTCGATGAAAACCTGCAGGCCGTGCCCCATGTCAAGGGTGTCAACAACCACATGGGTTCCAAAATGACCACCCATTCCGAGCAAATCTACCAGGTGTTCTCAGTCCTAAAACGACGTGGTCTTTATTTCGTCGACAGCCGCACCACCGAGGCCAGCATTTGCCAGCCTTCGGCGCGTTTGCTGCAACTGCCCTTTGCCCGGAGAGATGTGTTCCTGGATCATGTTCAAGACCCTGCATTTATCCGAAAACAGGTTCGAGAACTGGTGCGAGTCGCCCGGCAAAAAGGCGAAGCGCTGGGAATCGGCCACCCCCATGCCACCACGTACAACACTCTCAAGGAAATGCTGCCTGAGCTGCGTCAGCAGGTAGAGCTTGTCCCGGCCTCACGTCTGGTCCGTATCATCGGATAGATTCGAGTTGCACCCGAGTCAGATAAAAAACCAACCATAGAGAGGAGGGGCGTGCAGCCGACGATCGGCCGCCAAATCAATAGCCAACAGGGTGAGCCGAATGCTGAGATCAGGCCCTGGTCAGTATATCGTAGAAAGATTCCGGCAATAGGAAAGTGAATTCATAGCGCGCGAAGCTGATGACATCCCGGTCCTTAATCGCGACCGGTTTGGTTTGCAGCCGCGCGCCGTTCAGAAGGGTACCGTTCGTAGATCCGTTATCCTTCAGCAGATAAGTACCCCTTCGATCTTCAATTAGAGCGTGCTTTTTCGAAATAGCATAGTCCGGCATGATGCAGTCATTGCCATCGATACGGCCGATGCTGAAGAAATTACCCACCGTATTGGCATGCTCGCCCCTCACGAGCGGATAGACGGCATGCTGGAGGCTTTCAGAGGGCGAGGCCGTCTGTTCGGCATCCTCTTCCGGTTCAAATAGGATGGTGCGATTCATCTCCCGGGAGCCCGAATTCGCCTGGGCTGACGCGAGGGTTCCCTTGTGGATCGAGGATCCGGCGAGCACCGGTGCCTGTACGAACCGTGTGAAATCATCCCGAGAAACCGTCTGCGCCATGCGCTGCAGAATCGGCAGACTAATCCTTCCAGCGGAACTGACCATGCGAGCGATCCCTCCGGCGAGCATCCCTCCCGCGCTACGCACCGCAGTAAGCGGTTCCGGTTTGGAGCGCCCTCTCAAGCAGTTTAAGGCTTTTTCAAGCATGCCCCCTCCTATTTTGGCGAACCTCGTCAACATGTTGGAGGTCGGCTTCGTCCATGACGTTCACCCATGGGTTTGACTATATGCCCGGGGCTTTATAGAATGATGTGCTCAGATCATATCATCGTCTAATGCACGTAATAACTTTAGCACCGAGGCTGCCCCTCGTTTCAGCGACCAAGGTTGCTTACATCGCCCTATGACACGCACCGCTCTCATTCTGGCGTTGATATTGCTCAATTTCGTGTCCTGTTTCATTGAGGACATCTACCTGATGGCATGGCCGCCAATAACCGGTCAGAGGGCGGCGTTCACCCTGAGAGCCGACCGCCCGTTCGCGTTTCCGTGGACGGAAGCTGAAATTTCACAGACGACGCCTCGATCGATCACCGCTACTGCCTCTTTCCGAGCTGGAGAGGCGGTGGTCCCTTTCTTAAAAGTAATCGACGAGCGCGACCAGTGGCTTATCCATGCCTTGGAGGCCCAACGCGCAGAGGCGCTTTTCCGGGAATCGCCATTGGTTCTATTTGTGAACATCTGGATGGTGGTCTTCCTGGGGTTCTTTCTTTTCGTTTTGCCGAAAGGCGGCTATAGACGATCCGTCTCCCATCCGCTTCTGTTATCGCTTCTGATCCTCCACGGACTGATCTTGAAGGCGATCCTCCTCTTTACCGCGCTTCCAGTTGAGAGTCTGCCGTTGGTCTTATTGCCGCTGTTGGTGGTTGCGCTGAACCAGGGCCGTGTGACCGCTGTGGGGACCCTGTTGGTGGGCTTCGTGCTGGCGACCCTGTTTATGGGACGTTCATGGGACCTTCTTGGCAGCTCGCTGGTAGTTGGACTAACCGCCGTTATGCTGGCACCACGGAACCTCCGCTTGAGCAGTGCCATCCTGCCGTGCATTCTCATCAGCATGGTTCATGCGTTCTTCCTGATACTCCTGCAGTTGGATTGGAGCGCCATCGCTCGCTTACCTCAACCCGGAGACGGATGGAATACGGCCGTCCTGAAAACCATGGCGGCCCACCCCTGGGCGACGCAAAGCGCATGGGCGCTGCTGGGAGGAACCTCTTCAGGCGCCCTGGCCTTGTTGCTGCTTCCTTTGCTTAAAGCCGTAAGGACGGTGGGTTCGACGATCACCATCCGGCGCTATGCCGATCTCGATCAGCCCTTGTTGAAACGGCTTTTTACTGAAGCCCCTGGTACCTATCAGCACTCGATGAACGTGGCCTATCTGGCGCAGGCGGCCGGGGATGCCATCGGCGCCAACCCGTTATTGCTCAGAATCGGGGCCTACTTCCACGACATCGGCAAACTACAGCAACCGGGGGGGTATATCGAAAACCAGCTGAACGGCGTAAACCTCCATGACACCCTCGATCCTTACGAAAGCATCGAGATCATCACCGGACACGTGAAGCATGGTTTGCGCATCGCCCGGGAAGCCCGCTTACCCAAGGATATTATCGAGTTGATCCAGCAGCATCACGGAACCCAGGCGATCGATTATTTTTTTCACAAAGCGTTAAAACTTAAACCCAAAGGCAGCGTTCGCGCAGGAGACTTTCGTTATGCGGGGCCTAAACCCCAAAGCGTAGAGGCTGCGCTGCTGATGATTGCAGACGCCGTGGAAGCAGCATCCCGCTCATTGAAGTCGCCGGGTCGGGAAAGCTTCGAAAAACTGGTTCGTTTCATCGTCGTCAAACGCATTGCCGACAGCCAGTTCAGCGAGTGTGTTTTGGATACGCGCGATATCGACGCGATCATTCACTCGATGGTGGACGCATTGGAGGCCGCCTTTCATTCGCGGGTGCGTTACCCCTGGCAGCAAGCCCCATCGTCTCCGTCCAAGGACGGAAATTAGATAACGGAATTGAAAATGGTCATTTCCATCTTGCCCTCCAACGAGCGAAATGGTATCTGGCCCAATTCTGAGAATCAATTTAACTCTGCAACGAGGTTTGGCTATGGCATTATCCCTAATGGAGGGCAACGAGGCGATCGCTCGCGGTGCAGTGGCCGCCGGCTGTCGGTTCTTCGCCGGCTACCCCATCACCCCGGCCACGACGATTTTGAACCACATGCTGGCCATGCTGCCGCCGCTCGGCGGGGTCTGCATCCAGGGCGAGGATGAAATCGCCTCGATCGGATTCTGCCTGGGTGCTTCCATGGCCGGTATGAAGGTCATGACGGCGACCTCCGGCCCGGGCATCAGCCTCTACAGCGAACAAATTTCCTTTGCGATCGGCGGCGAGATTCCCATCGTCATCGTTGACATCCAGCGTCTTGGGCCGTCGACCGGTTCAGCGACCCGCGGCGCCGACGGCGACGTCCAGTTTCTGCAATGGGGCAACAGCGGCGGTATGCCGGTGATTGTCCTGGCGCCAGCGGATGTCGAGGATTGCTTTAAGCTGACCGTTCAGGCTTTCAACTTGGCGGAACTATACCGCTGCCCGGTTTTCATCGCCTCCAACAAAGAGATCGCCATGACCCGGGTCAGCGTCGACCCGGATCGCCTGAAGGCGGAAACTGTTATCGACCGCGCCGCGCCTGAGCCGGGGCGAGAGTTCCTGCCTTTCCAGACCAACTCCGGCGAGCAGGTCCCGGCCTTTCTGCCGATCGGCGGCGGTACGCTCGTTCGCCAGACGTCTTCCACTCATGGCCCGGACGGATACCTCACGACCGACCCGGCCGAGATCACCCGTCAGTTGGCTCGCATGCAGGCCAAAATAACGAATGCGGAAGATCGGCTGGCGATCGTCGAGCATGACTCCGTGGGGGCGGCTGACACGCTGGTCGTCACTTACGGGGTCACCTCCCGAGCCGCTCTGGCTGCTGCGCGTGGGTTGAGAGCCAGCGGCACACCTGTGTCGCTTCTCGTGCTAAAAACCTTGTGGCCGGTTCCGGAAACAGCGATTCGTCAGGCAGCCCTTAGCGCCCGGCGCGTCCTGGTCGTCGAGATGAACCGGGGGCAGTATGTTCGCGAAGTCGAGCGGATCCTGCCGGGGAAAACCGTTCAATTTTGCGGGCAGATGGACGGCCGGCTGATCGCGCCGGATACCATTAGAGAGGCGGTTCTTCATGGTTAGTTTGTTGAACGCGGCGCGACCGCCGGTGTTTTGTCCGGGCTGCTCCCATGAGCGCATCACGCAAACGCTGGACAAGACATTCCATGCGATGAACCTGGATGGCAACCGCATCGTGATGGTGAGCGATATCGGTTGCTCCGGGCTTTTCGATACCTTCTTCAACACCCACGCCCTCCACGGTTTGCACGGTCGGGCACTCACCTATGCGGCGGGGCTGAAGCTCGCTCGGCCCGAGCTCACGGTAGTGGTTACCATGGGCGACGGAGGCCAGGGCATCGGCGGCGCGCACCTCCTGGCTGCCTGCCGCCGAAACCTGGACATGACGCTGCTGGTCCTCAACAACTTCAACTTCGGAATGACCGGCGGACAGTATTCGGCGACCACCCCGCCCGATGCCGAGGTGGGATCGGGTTTCCTTAACCGTTTGGAACGGCCTCTAGATGTCTGCAGCGTGGCCAGGGCGGCGGGGGCTGCTTATGTCGTGCGCTGCTCGACCTATCGCAGCGACATTGCCGACGTGATCCGCAAAGCCGTTGAGTTCAAGGGATTCTCGGTAGTGGACATTTGGGGGATCTGCCCGGGGCGGTTTTCCAAACGCAACCGGCTGACGACCAAAGGTATCGAGGAGATGCTGTCGCGGTTGACCCCCTTCGAGGGGGAGGTCGCCGAAAATCAGCGGCGCGAATTCGGGACGCATTATCGTGAACTGGCCGCTGCCCAGAAACCGGTGCCACCGCCGCCGGCCGTTATCGCCCAATTTGATCCGGTCAGCGCCGAGCGCCAAGAGGTCATCCTATTAGGCAGTGCCGGCCAGCGCATCATTACCGCCGGCGAAATGCTATGCCTTGCCGGTCTGCACGCCGGCCTCAACGCCACCCAGAAGAACGACTATGACATCACCGTGCTGCGAGGTCCTTCCATCAGTGAAATGATCCTGTCGCCGCAGGCGATCGATTACACCGGAATCAGCCAGCCGTCGGTGGTCATCGCCCTCGGACCGGAGGGCGTGGCGCGACGCAAAAAGATGTTCGCCGGCCTTGACGAAACCTGTACGGTCATTCAAGCCGTCGGAGTGGATATTCCCGCCTGCCGCGCGCGGATCCATCGAGTAGACTTAAAAGGCCAGGGATTCAAGGGCACGGATTGGGCCCTGGCGTCATTGGGGGTCTTGGCTCAGCTCGGCTTAGTGATGCGCCCACAGATGTTGGAGGCGGCCATTGCAGCTCGGCTTAAAGGGGACTCCCAGGCGGGGGCGTTGGAGATCGTCCGCAAGGTTAAACCGGGCGAATCGATCTGAAGAGGTCGGGGGCACGTTACACGAAAGGCCCATGGCAACAACATGGGCCTTCGGTATTGAACGACGTCGATCGGAGCTACAATCGACAGGCGGCATCTATTCCAGAACCATCAGCACTTGCTGCGCGGCCACCGTGTCGTCTTTTTTAACCTTAATTTCTCTTACCTTCCCGGGTTCAGGCGACGGGATGGCGTTTTCCATTTTCATCGCTTCCAGAATCAGCACTTCCTGATATTCCAGGATGTCTTCGCCCACCTTGACGAGGATGTCGACGACTTTCCCAGGCATCGGGGCCAAGATTTGTTTGCTCATGCGTTTCGCTCTCCTCCCTGTGTTTTCTCAGACCAGCGCGCTGCAGACGACCTTCCTAAAATATTTCGTGTTTGATACTGAAAGGCTCAAGGAATGTCAAGGAGAAAGGCCGGCCGGAATCGTATCCGTCCTTGACGCAACCGACCAGTTTGTATAAAGAAATATGTCACTTTTTCGTGCACGATAACCCGGCCATGCGACGGGTTGAATAGCCTGACCGGGCAACACTTCAGACGGGGAGGATGAAGGACATGCGACCGTATTTCGAGAAGATGAACGAGTTCGGCAGTGCGCTCAAGCCTGGAATGATCAAAAGCAGAGAAGCCAACGTCAAATTGATCAAGGACGTGGAAGCCGAGGTGGAAAAAGCGGTTGAGAAGTTCAAGAACGTCGGCCTTCCGACCGCCGAAATCAACAAACGGAAGCAGCTGACGATCTGGCAGCGGTTGGACTACCTGTTGGACCCCGGCACCTGGACTCCGCTCAATATGCTTTACAACCCCAACAACAATGTGGAGGGGACCAACAACGTCTGCCACGGCTTGGCCAAAGTTTCGGGTAAATGGGCGGTGGTGATCGGCTTCGACAACAAGGTGATCGCCGGTGCTTGGCTACCGGGCCAGGCAGAGGAGGTTTTCCGCGCTACCAACCTCTCGAAGCGCTTGAACATCCCGCTCATTTGGCTGGTGAACTGCAGCGGCGTCAAACTGCCCGAGCAGGAGAAATTCTATGCCGACCGCCGCGGCTCGGGGACCACCTTCTTCCGGCATGCGGAGCTCGAACAGGCCGGGATCCCGATCCTGGCCGGCATATACGGCACCAACCCCGCTGGCGGCGGCTACCAGGGCATCAGCCCCACCATCCTCTTCGCCCACAAGGACGCCAACATCGCCGTCGGCGGCGGCGG